>JAFGMF010000078.1 GCA_016927675.1 Candidatus Cloacimonadota bacterium | reverse complement strand
GATCATGCCTCGTTTCCCCTACTTTCAGGTCTTTCTGCAGCGGGGATTTTTCTGGTATTATCTGCAGAAACATCAGGAAATACCAGTTATCACTCTAATGAAACCCCTTGGGATAAATAAATTTCCGAATAAAAAAATGACGTCTCATCTGCTGAAAATCAGTGTCAAGGGCAGAGTAATAGCTGTAGATTTTTCCCATATTCTTACTGACGGCAACGGCGGTTTACGATTTTTAATGAGTTTCATCGCAGAATATCTCCGCTCTCTGGGTATTAAAATTGAACATCATCAAAATCTTCTTGAACCGGGAGAGATACCTGATCCGGAAGAATTTCAGGATTCTCACAGGCATTTTTTCAAGGCTGGCATTCCAGGACCTCCGAATCTGCCCGGTGCTTTTCATATCGAGGATAAGCAGCTCTATAAACAAGGCTTCAGATTGATCACGGGAAAAATCTCTTCGTCCGAATTACTAGAATTAACAAGAGCTAACAAAGCTTCGATCACCGAATATCTGGTGGCACTATATCTTCATTGTCTCGCAGAGATCTATCAGGATTATCTTAAACAAGGGAGAAAACCTGATAACTCAGTAATTCGACTGGAAGTGCCGGTTGATATGAGAAAGTTCTATCCTTCCAGCACGATGCGTAATTTTTCCCTGTATATTTCTCCTGAAATTGATGGTAAACTGGGAGAATACAATTTCAAGGAAATCTTGAATAAAGTTCATCACAGCATGCAGATCCAGTCTGATCACAAGGAGCTGGCCAGACAGATTTCAAGAAATGTGGCAGCAGAGCTGAACCCTTTGATCAGGATCGTACCTTTATTTCTGAAGGATCTTTACCTGTCGGGATTATATTCGAGACTGGGCGAGAAAATATATTCCGGAGTACTTTCGAACCTTGGCAGAATCAATATCCCCGAGTCCATGGCTTCCGAGATCGATTCGGTAAATGTTATCATGTATCCCAATCAACTCATGAAAAAAAGCTGTTCAGTTCTCAGCTTTGGTGATGATCTTTATATCAATCTTTCCAGTGCTGTAAAAAGCCGTGATTTCGAACACCGGTTTTTCACACATCTGGTTAAGGAAGGAATTTCCGTCATGGTTAAGGAGGAATAAACTATGCCCATTTGTAAAAATTGTGGTGTGGAATTAAAATCAGGATCAAAGAGCTGCCCTCTCTGTGGTTTATCCCTGAACGGTACCACAACAGAAGATATAATAGAAGTGGAAAATCAGAAAACTATTAAAATTCCCCGGGTTTCCAGGCTTGGTTTCTGGATCTGGGAGCTTTTTACTTTTTTGATGATTTCAGGATTTATCGTGGTTTTTATGGTTGATTTTGCTTTTGAGATGTCAATCAGCTGGTCAAAAATACCTTTGCTTGCAATAATTTATTCCTGGTCTGCTGTAACTGTCTGTGTTAGACTGAAAAGAAAAGTATCACTTCTTGTTTTGATAGAATTTCTGCTTCTTCTTGGTTTTCTCGGATCACTTGATCTGTTAATCCCGGGGAAACCATGGTTTCGGGATTTCGTGCTGCCATTGCTGATCTGCACCGGAGTTATTTTCGAAATAACGGTTGCCCTGATTCATCACTATAAATTGCAGACTTTGGCCGCAGTATCTGTAAGCTTTGTCAGCCTGGGCGTATTTCTGCTTTGTCTGGAAGCACTGCTGTACAGGTTTCTTTACGATCAAATAACGGTCAGCTGGTCTCTTGTTGCGGTGGCTTGTCTGATTTCCATTTCCGGATTCATCATCTATGTAAAGAAACGGTATCATAGCAGGGGCAAAGATCTGGAAAAATTCTTTCATACTTAAACTTTTTTATGAGAGTCATAAAAATCAGGTAAAATAAGTCTCGAGTCTGTCTGGCAGATCTAAAGCAAATTTTATCTTTAAAACCAGGATACCATGATCTGATGAAAGTCTGTTCCTCAACTTTACTTCATCTTTTTCCGTAATCAGCACCGTATTAATCCCTTCATCTTCCAGAGAATTTAATATCATTTCAATTTTATCCAGATCTTCATAATGATAATGATCCGGTAACCGGATATGTTTTTTAAAAGTGATCCCTGATTCCTTAACTGTCTGCTCAAAAGAATCCGGTAATCCGATCGCACTCATCAAGGCAATGTTATGATTTTTCAGATCATCAATATTGCAGCGATTACCGCTCAAATCCCGGATTGAATCTGTTTTATACTTTCCGGTCAATACTGGAATTTTCTGGTTCTTAAGCCAGTCCGGGATATTATGGGAGCCATTGTAGATTACCAGATCGGCTTGGGAGATGGAAGAAAGGGATTCTCTTAAAATTCCTGCAGGAAGAATAAAACCGTTACCACAGCCACCGATCGCATGAAAAACCAGAATATCGAGATCATGAAAAACTTTTAAATGCTGAAAAGAATCATCCAGAATAATATAATCAAGATCAGGAAATCTATCTTCCAGCAACCGAATAGCTTTCTTCCTGTTTTTACCCACAACCACGGGTATCCCGGAAAGCTTTTCGGATAATAAAGTTGCTTCATCTCCGGCAACTGCCGCCTGTTTATTTATCCTGAGACGATCAGAAATCAGTTCGACACTGCTCTCAAATGCGCCTTTGTATCCTCGAAGAGAAACCGCTACCCGCATTCCTCTTGCTTTAAGATATCTGGCCAGATAGATAGTGAAAGTTGTTTTCCCACTTCCACCGCTGACTATGTTTCCAATACTGATTACTTTTATTTTGCTTTTGAACTGGTATTTACTGTTGGAATAAATGATCCTTCTAAACCGCTGCAGAAATCCGTAAATTAAAGACAATGGAAACAGCAAATAAGAGATCAGACTGCGCTTATAAAGGTGTTGAGCAATAAATTCCTGACGGTTCATATTTATCCCGATTACCTCTTGTTCAATATTCTATTCCCTTTCTGGCTGTGATGTTTTGGGTAAAATAGTGCTTTATCTCCAGCATTTCAGTAACCAGATCGGCTCTTACGACTATTTCTGATGCTGCATAACGCCCGGTCATAACCAACTCACTGCTGCCGGAAATTTCGGTCAGATCCAGTTGTTGCTTCAGCGATAACAGATTCCACTTAACAGCAACATTTATCTCATCCAGCACTATCAGATCATACTGCCCGGAGCTCAAGACCTGTTCTGCTTGCGCACGGGCTGATTCAGCTTCTCTGAAATCGATTTCTTCAGGTTTTTCGGGATCGATCAACCTGTCTGTACCATATTGAAAAATATCGATATTTTCCATATCTTTCAGAAAAATGATCTCCCCGTAAGTGCAGTTTTTTTTCATAAACTGAATCAGACAGACTTTAAGCCCATTCCCCAATGCCCGGATAATCAATCCCAGGGCAGCAGTAGTTTTCCCCTTACCATTACCGGTATACACGTGGATCATATTTCCTCCGTTCTTATACCTCTAATCATAGAGCCTGATAAATGTCAACAATCTTATAGCGGGAAAATTCCATTGACATCAGATTTTATCTGACGATTATTTGTGCATTAAATGGTGGATTAATGAAAATTAAAAAATCGAACTTCGGTCCTTACCTGTATCTGCTTCCGGCTCTGATCATTATCATCATGTTCAGACTGATTCCTATCGTATTATCTTTTATCGTCAGCTTCTTTGACTGGTCGATAACCGGCGTTGGGCATTTCATAGGTTTTTCCAATTATTCCAGGCTGCTTCATGATCCGGAATTCTGGCAATCCATGCTCAACACTTTCTATCTGGTTATCTTTGTAGTTCCTTTCAGCCTGGTGCTTTCCCTCATTTTTGCAGCCCTTCTGAACAGGATTAAATTCCTGAAAAGTTTCTTCCGTTCACTCTACTTTATCCCTACCGTTACCTCTATGGTGGCAATATCCATTGTCTGGAAGATAATCTTCAATCAGCAGACCGGGCTGGCTAATTTTCTGCTTGCTAAAATAGGCATCTCACCTCTGGGATGGCTTGCTGAAAGCAGAGGAATTTTCGTTCTGCTTTTTGAACCCATGGGCATAGATCTACCGGCTTACCTCGGCGGTCCATCTCTCGCTTTATTCTCTATCATAATCGTAACTATCTGGAAAGGTTTGGGATATAATACCATCATCTACCTTGCCGGTCTTCAGAATATACCCAATGTTTATTATGAAGCAGCAGACATAGACGGTGCCGGTAAAATCACTCAATTTTTCAAGATAACCTGGCCACTTATTTCCCCGACAACATTTTATGTTCTCATGATGACAACGATCGTAACTTTTCAGGTTTTTTCTCAAATCTATCTGATGACCGGGCCTCCGATCGGTGGTCCGCTAAGCACAACTAAAGTAATAGTTTATTACTTGTTTGACAAAGGTTTTGGAGAGAGTAACGACCTAAGTTATGCCAGTGCTATTGCCCTGGTACTATTTGCCGTAATCTTAACTTTAACCCTGCTCCAGAAGAAACTGGAAAAAAAGGTCCATTACTGATCCTATGAGAAAATACATCATTTATCTGATCCTTGCAGTCTGCGGTATCTCCATGATCATCCCATTCGTCTGGATGATTACTACTGCCGTAAAATCTCCACTTGAAGTCAACAAGGGTAATGTTGGATTTCTTCCTTTCGAAAATTATCCTGTTTATGATAATGGTGAACTGATCCAGAGAATTAAGATTGTGAAATCCGAACAGGACAGCTCATATGTCAATATTATCAGTAAGGAAGGAAAGATCATTCAATCTTTTCTGAAAATTGCCAATCGCGATATTACTCAAAAGAAAGTCATTAAATTTCATTTTGAAAATTTCCGGATAGCATTCCAGAAAGTACCTTTCGGACGCTATTTTCTGAATACTATCCTGGTCTCATTTTCTGTTGTCTTCGGTGTTATCATTACCAGTTCTCTGGCTGCTTATGCTTTTGCCAGAATGCGTTTCCGCGGTCGGGAATTTCTTTTCTACCTTTTCATCAGTATGATGATGGTACCCCAACCTGTATACCTGATCCCCTCATACATCGTGCTTGATCATCTCGGTTGGCTGGACACTTATCAAGCGCTGATTATCCCATGGATAGCAAATATTTTTACCATCTTTCTTCTGCGTCAGCAGTTTAAAACAATTCCCCAGGAACTTTTCGACGCTGCGTCAATAGACGGCTGCAGCCGCTGGGGAATTTTATGGAAAATCGTGCTGCCACTGTCGAAATCTGTGATTTC
>JAFGMF010000077.1 GCA_016927675.1 Candidatus Cloacimonadota bacterium | reverse complement strand
GCAGCCGTATCTGCGCGTAATCTTAATGAGATTATCAATTCATTACCGGAATCCCTTATTCAATTCAGGCTGGACGAAGAGATTCTCAAGATCCATTGTGATCGTTCAGATTTTGATCTTCTCTGTGCCGAGAGCAGTCAGTATCCCCTGATCCCACAGAAAGATCTGACCAATGTCATTGATCTGGATGCTCCCATGTTCAAGAAAATGATCGAGAACACTCATTTTGCAGTTTCTACAGAGATCAACCGTCCTATCTTTACCGGCATCTACTGGAAGATGAATCCTGATGAACAGCTTATGGTGGCAACAGACGGTAAAAAGATTGCAGAATTCAAGATAAACAATCATATTGAAATATCTGAATCTCTCGAGCAGATCATCCCTACCAAAGGGCTCTTGTTTCTGGATAAAGTGATCAATGAGACAATTCCCAAGGTATCTGTTCTGATCGAATCTAACAGGGTCATGTTTGCTTACGGCTATTACACTGTTTTCACCCATATAATAGAGGGTAAATTTCCTGACTACACAAAGGCGATTCCTACCGGTAACAACAATGTACTGGTGATCGGGAAAGATATTCTTAAGAATGCGGTAAAAAGAGTTTCTCTGATGGCTTCGGAAGACACTTTCAAGGTTAAGATGGATTGCAGTGAAGAAGCTTTGCTGATCAACTCCGCCAATCGTGAAGAGGGAGAAGCTAACGAAAAGATCGAAGACTGCATCTACACCGGTGAAAAACTAACCATAGCCTTTAATTTCCGTTATCTTACTTCCATTCTCGGTGTAATTGAATCAGAGGAAGTTGAGATCAGAATGGGTAAAGGAAATGAACCAGCCCTGTTCTTCAACAAGGATAAGAAAGAGAATTACTCAGCAAGATTTTTACTGATGCCTTTGCGGCTAGCATAAAGTTGTATATTGCGCAATTATATTTACAGAATTACCGAAATTTTCCGGGATTAGAACTCGATTTTCTCAGAGAAGGAGCTCTTATCCATGGCAATAACGGCATTGGTAAAACAAATCTGCTCGAAGCAATTGCCTTCTTCTCTTTTGGTAAATCCTTCAGAACAAGATCAGACCAGGATCTGATTCGTTTTGGTGAAGAATATCTTCATCTTCGGGGAATCTATCACAAGCAGGAAAATATTTATAAATTCAACTGCGGTATTGATAAAACAACTAAGAAGATTTCCCTTGATCAGGTTCAGATCAACCGTGTAAGTGAACTCTATAATTATATCAAAACAGTATATTTTTCTCCGCAAGACAGTGATATCATCAGCGGATTCCCCGTAAACCGGCGCTCTTTCATCGATCAGGCCATATCACAATACTCCATCGGTTATCTGGAAGATCTGAGAAGATATTTCAGAATTCTGAAACAACGTAATTATCTGCTTAAAGACAGGTTTGATCCTTCTGAAAAAAAAGCCTGGGATGAACAGCTGGCAGATTCGGGCAGTAAAATAATCTGTTCCCGTCTCGAATATCTGAATGAATTTATCCCTCTTCTGAATAAGTATTATAATATAATAACTTCACACAAAGAGAATTTAGATCTGAGTTATAGTCCTTCCTTCAACAGGACATCTGCTGAATCCGATATCGAACAGATTAAAACTGATATGATGGCTCATCTCCGGAAAACCGAAATCCAGGAGATAAATTTGCAGAGGACTTTAACTGGACCTCACCTAGATGACATGGAATTTATCATTGATAAGCAGACAGCAAAAAATTATGCATCCCAGGGACAGAAACGTTCCATAGCCATTGCGGCAAGACTTGTTCAGAGCAGTCTGATTTCCAGCAAAGAACAGGATACCCCTCTGTTGATGTTCGACGATGTTCTGGCAGACCTGGATCAGGTTAGAACAAGCGCTGTGATCAGTCTTTTAACAGATGATCATCAGATTTTTATCGCTACTCCTAACGAAAAACTCTACAGTAACATCAAACTGCCACGAATAAATCTGGGAACAAGCTGATGAAATTGACACGCAGTATTTTCGGTTGGGTGATGTATGATTTTGCCAATTCATCTTTTACAACTATAATTGTAACAGTTATTTACAGCAAATATTTCGTCCAGACCGTTGTCGGTAACAGTGAAACCGGAACTGCACTCTGGGGCAGAGCAGTAGCCATATCCATGTTGATGGTAGCCATCTCTGCGCCTATTTTTGGTGCTGTTGCAGATTATTCCCGAGCCAAGAAAAAATTTCTCTTTTATCATACTTATCTTACTATCATTTTTACGGCTTTGCTGTTTTTTGTTAGAGCCGGTGACATCAGCCGGGGAATGATCTTTTTCATCGTGGCAAATTTCGGCTTTAACAGCGCGAATGTCTTTTATAATGCGCTATTGCCGGAAATTGTTTCTCGCAAGGATATGGGCAAGGTTTCTGGATGGGGCTGGGCAGTAGGCTATTGTGGCGGACTGCTTTCGCTGATGATCGTTCTACCACTTGTCCATAATAAATGGATAACACTTACTTTTCCAACGGTCGCTGTCTTCTTTGGTCTTTTTTCCCTGACGACTTTTATCCTGTTGAAAGAGAAAAAAGCAGCCACACGCAGAACAAATTATCTGAAAGAAGCTATACGCCGGATGCGGACATCAGCCAGAAGTATCGGTCAGTTCAGGGAACTGGTCAAGTTCATCATCAGTTACCTGATCTATAATGATGGTATAGTGATCGTGATCAGTTTTGCCTCTATCTATGGAGCTGTCCGATTTGGTATGAGTAATAAAGAATTGATCAACTATTTTATCATTGCTCAGATCACATCAATGCTCGGAGCGTTCAGCTTCGGGTATATTCTTGACAGGATCGGAGCAAAAAAAACGATTTCGATTACGATCCTAATCTGGATTGCTGTTGTTTTAGGAGCCTTTTTCTGTCGCAATATTAATGAATTCTATCTTGTAGGATTGCTGGCTGGAGTAGCCATGGGATCAAGTCAATCA
Organism: Candidatus Cloacimonadota bacterium; assembly: GCA_016927675.1. Classification (GTDB taxonomy): domain Bacteria; phylum Cloacimonadota; class Cloacimonadia; order Cloacimonadales; family TCS61; genus JAFGMF01. Next base: position 657 of record JAFGMF010000077.1, on the reverse strand, counting down.
AGCAGCAGAACGATGCTTGCTTTATTGACTCCGGATAGTAAAATGGCAGAGTTTTTTGGATTTTACTCGTTTACCGGAAAGATGGCAGCTATAGTCGGTCCGCTGGTTTATGGAGAAATCACCCGGATCACCGGATCGCAACGTCTGGCGATAATTTCGGTGCTGTTTTTCTTCGTGACCGGACTGATCATTCTTCAGTTCGTCAACGAAGCTAAGGGATCAGAAATAGCCCGATTCTGGCAAGAAGCTGACGACTCTAAGATAAAATAGTTTACAAAATATCCGGCTCTTGATTTCTGGAATTAAAATTTCTTGGAGGGATAATGAAGCGAACAATGCTTCTGGGAAAAATACACCGGGCAAATGTTACCATGCGCGATCTCAATTATGTAGGCAGCATCACGATTGACATAAATCTGGTAAAGGCAGCGGGTATGCTTATCGGTGAGAAAGTAGAGGTTTATAACATTACAAATGGCAACAGATTTGCGACTTATATTCTCGAAGGCCAGGCCGGAAGCGGTATAATCGGGATCAACGGAGCAGCAGCCCGGCTTGTTAGTCTGGGAGATAAAATAATAATTGTTAATTATGCTCAGTTTGATGAGGATGAATTAGCCGATTATGCAGCTAAAATCGTTGTGATCGAAGATGATC
>JAFGMF010000076.1 GCA_016927675.1 Candidatus Cloacimonadota bacterium | reverse complement strand
GTCCCGTCGTAGTTTCGAAAACCTTCGGAACGAAGTCGGAAGTAGGATCCGGCAACTGCCGGAGACGTATCGAAGTGTCGAATTATTATTTTTGTCTTATCCTTCGATACGTTCAGCTGATGCTGAACTACTCAGGATGACATTTTCTTTATTAACATTTTATTTTGTGTTTCCTTTAAACATGTTTGTTTCCTATGAATAACACCCCTCTGTCCGTCGGTTGCCGGACATCTCCCCTTCCGAAGGGGAGCATTATTTGTCCTCTTGCGTCCATTTATTTGTCCCCCTTCCCAAGGGGGAATAAAAGGGGGTTTTGTATTAATCATTCTCTTGTGAGTTTGTCTCCAAAATGGTTGTTTCATTTTATGTAATAATACCACCAGCTCAACAATTCCCGGGCATGAGCGCCATAGATCATCACCAGATGATTACCCAGGGGATTTTCCAGAAGACTCTGCATCGTGTTTCTGTCGAACAGCTGAATTTCAATCTGGGTTCTGCATTGAGCCGGCTGAGAAAGATTACGGATCAATTCTCCTTCTGCAAGCCAGATGTCCTGTAGATCAGCACCCCCAAGCCGAATCAGAGTAACAACCCCGGATTTAAGATTACCGCTTATTCCCACTCCGGAATCAGATTCAAAATGCGTTTTGAGTCGATAATCACTGATCATACTGAAAGGTACAGAACAGTGAGCCAGCTGAAGCCTGTATCTTTCTTCATCAAGTTGGACGGGATTAGCCATCCAGGCTACCTTGCCAAGATGCAGTTTAAGCCAAAGTTGTGTCAGCGTGCTGATCAGATCGCCTTCACAACCACCGATATAATTTTCGGAATTCAATTTTGCCAGAGCCAGACAACCTGTGGATTGATGAGAATCCAGCAAATCAAAACAACGCAAGGAGATTGCATGCAAATCATACGCATCAATGACTTTTTTCAGTCCAAGATAGATCTTGACTGAGTTTTTAATATCCTGAGGAGAAGGACCTTCAATCTCAAGACTGTTAACCGTAAGAGAGTCGTACATAGAAAGGATCTCTTCTGGGGAAATTTCACTTACTTTCTGATCAAGATCAGCGAAAGTGAGAGGGATAATTTCCGGTCCCCATCTGGATGAAATCAGATTGAAATCTGGTTGACTGGCAACCAGCCAGTCTGAAGCACCTCCGATCAGACCGATCCTGCTTGTGCGCAGATTGCTGTAGATTCGCGCAGCCTGGAGCCTGGAGATCAATTTTTTAAACCCGATATTATCTTCCTCACCGGTTAAATAGAAAACATTGCCGCGACATTTCTTCTGCCTGATCCTGGCAAAAATCTCAAATGCAGCAGGAAGTGAATTATTGTAAGGATGGGCAATCAAATATACGGGTTCTCTGGAATCCGGGTAATTCTTCTCGATAAAATCGAGAACTAACTTTTCCGTGCCGCCGGATAGAATAAAAAAAACAAGAGGAAGATCCTTTCTGAACTGCTCAACCGTCCATTGCTCACCACCATTTTTTGATAGCAAAGGACTGAATTCATGCATGATCATATTCTGTTCAGAAGGCTTCAACAGTTTTGAGGCAAACGTGATAAAACCAAATTTGAGTTCCATTACTCACTCCCAAGTAAAATAAATCAGCAAAATAGATCGTCTGCTAAAAAAGCTATTTCATGATGTAACCAAGAGACCATCCTGCACTCAGTTTGTCAATAAAATGAGTTTTTTAAATTACTGTAAAACCTAAACTGATTTTCTGAGTAGTATAAATACTTAAGTAAACGCAACTCAAGTATATTTTGCATAATCCATCCTTATCATTTCTCTTTTTATCCTAATAAACATATTCCTTAAAACGAAATATCCTCGAGGAATAACTTTGAGAAATTCATTTTAATCAAGTGAGAGAAGTTATCTTACAAAAAAAAATAATTGACAAGATAATATACCGACTAATATGTCGTCACATACATAACGACCTTTATGTTGTGGTTTTAATGACGAAAATAACCGGGAGGGGAATTTGAAGTCTTTTGTGAAAGATTTAATCGAGATCGGATTAACTGAACTCGAAGCCAGAGTATATCTAAATTTATTGAGGAAACAGAATTTCACGGCAACTGAACTAGCTACTGCCGTAAAAGTGCATCGTACGCAGATTTATGATATCCTGGCAAATCTTGTCAAAAAGGGAATGTGTGTGGAGATTTTCGGTAATGTAAAAAAGTATGAAGCGGTAGAACCCCGCAAGGTTATGAATTTGATCAATGAGAAACTTGATTCCCAGAAAAAGATTAGTGATCGTTTGGCTGAAACTTTAAGTCAGTTATTCAAAAGCAACAGCGGAAACAGCAATCCGCTCGATTTCATTAAAGTACTGAGAACAAATTCTTCCATCCGGGAGCAGGTTTTTCGGCTGATCAGTGAAAGTAACACTTCTGTGCTTGTTTTTAACAAGCCGCCCTATGCCATGACCCCGGACAGAAATGATCCTGAATCGAACAGTCTTCGTAAAGGAGTTATTCATAAATCCATTTATCAGATTGAGCCTGATACTGAAGCATTTATAGAGAAGGTAAAATATTTTCAGCAGGAGGGAGAAGATGTCCGGATTAATCCTAAATTACCTGTCAAGCTGGTTATTTTTGATCAGCGAATCACTTTGATGACCTTGTACAATGCCGGCGAAATTGGATCTTTTTTCACCGCAATGTCTGTGGAACACACTGATTTTGCTCAGGCTATGTCTGATATTTTCGAATTATACTGGAACAATTCCATGACTTTGGCAGAATTTATTGATCAGAAAAAAAAATCTTAAGGAGAATAAAGATGAAAACAAAAATCCAGATTTTTATTATGCTGATTTTCTTATTTTCACTTCCGCTGGCAGCTCAGTGGAGCAATGATCCCGAAAGTAATACGGCAATATGTGATCTTAACGGCTCTCAGGCTTTACCCAAAATCGCCGTAACTTCTACGGGAGATGTTTACATCGGCTGGTTTTCAAATCAATCGGGCAATTATGATGTCAGGCTTCAACGCCTGGACCAACAGGGAAATGAACTCTGGGATCATAACGGAATTATCATCAGTGATCATCCATCCATGAGCTGGCTGACCGATTGGGACATGACTGTTGATCATGAAGATCATGCTATCCTGGCGTTCCAGGATATCCGGGACGCCGGCAATAATGACATTCAAGTCTACCGGATTTCTCCGGAAGGCGAATCTGTCTGGGGAGAAGACGGATTACAGATCAGTCAGGGAGCAGCATTTGATGTTTCCCCAAAAGTTTGTGTTACATCAGATAATAACTGTGTTTTTGCTTGGCAGGCAGATGAAGTTATCATCATCCAGAAGATTTCTCCCACCGGAGTACTTCTCTGGGGAGATAACGGAATCGAGTTGAGTTGTGACGATACTTACAACTGGCCCCAGCCGATTGCAGTTGAAGCCGATCAGATCATCCTGAAATTCTTCCATGATTCAGGTCCAATCTGGGCTCCGACGCGTCATATGCTGGCTCAGAAATTCACTCAGGATGGAACACCGGTCTGGGCTGAAGATGTCGTAATCACTGATGCCGGAGGTATCTCTGCCTGGACTCAGGTGATGTCTATCTGCGGAGACGGAACGGGTGGATTCTTTATCGCCTGGAATGATGATCGCGACCAGAACATGGATGACAGCAGTTTTGTACAATACATCAGTGCAGACGGGGAAATATTATTTTCTCCCAATGGCATTGAAGTTGCCACAATGAGCAGCCGGGAACGCTTCTATCCCAAGCTGGCATATCATCAATCCAGCGAAGAGCTCTATGTTTTCTGGAACGAGATGGACAGTTCACAAAATCAGCGTGGCATCAGCGGTCAGAAATTCAACTTGAACGGCGAAAGACTATGGTCGGATAATGGAAAAATAATCATTGCCCTTTCTCCAACAGATGTACTCATTTCCGGAACTGGTATTTCGGATGCAGGAGCAATGGTAATCTTTGAAGAAGCTCATGATGCTATAAGTACTGTGATGAAGGGAATGCTGCTGGATGAGAACGGCAATTTTGTCTGGACACAGCAGATGGTAACCATCTCTGAGGTACTATCCGAAAAACTGCATCCTGTGGTGAGTGAATATAATAATCTCCAGTGGATTGCAGTCTGGGAAGACAGACGCAACGACGATGGAGATATTTACGCTCAGAACATCACGGAATATGGTGAACTCGGAATCGGATTGGTACCACCTCAGAGTGTTCAGATCGATCCCGAAAACGCTCTGCTGAGCTGGACGGAACCGGATCCTTCAGTGCTGGAATACAATATCTATCTGGATGAGATTCTGCTTACACAGACTACTGAACTATCTTATATTTACACCGGCCTGATAAACGGGCAAACTTATCTTGCTGGTGTTTCGGCTGTCTATCCGGAAGGTGAATCTCCGGTTGTAAACCTTGAATTCGTATACACCGGAACTGCTATTGATAATCAGCTTCTGTCTTTACCTATAATTGTGAATAATTTTCCCAATCCATTTTCAGCTTCTGGTTCGGGTCGTAACTCCGGAACGAATATCTTTTTCGAGATTCCCGAATATCAGGGCAGGGTTGAAATTGCCATTTATAATATCCGTGGTGAAATGGTGGATAATTATATTGTGGAAAATCAAACTGCCGGCAATCTGCTGAATTGGCCTGGTAGAAAAGGTTCACGCTTCCCTGACGGGATCTATCTGTATCAGATAAAAGCAGGAAAATCAGAACAGACTGGCAAGATGATCATGCTGAAATGATGGATCAGGAAAATATTTTCTGATCAGCTGTTGTCTGCAGATCAAAACAGCCTTGAGAAATTCTGATGAAAATGATTTGATTTCTGCGGATCTATTTTTTTGAGGAGGATTTCTTCTCGCCGGGTTTTTTGTCCGGTAAATGAAGTTTAAGAACATCATAGAAAAAAGGCATTTTAAACCCGACCTTTTCGGCGACTGAGATTGAGGGATAATTGTCGTCCCAGCAATGCCAGAAAGGTGT
>JAFGMF010000075.1 GCA_016927675.1 Candidatus Cloacimonadota bacterium | reverse complement strand
TGATATCCTGAAAAGAGCCCTCTACTCGGATTATCTCGCCTTTTTCATCTTTCACAGCCCTTCCGATCGTGCGTACCCAGACACGCTTACCTGTATTGGTAATGATCTCCATTTCCTCATCGTAGGGAATACCCTTTTTGGCGCAATCGGAGAAAACCTGAGTGATCCTCTCCCGCCACTCGGTAGCATAGAAATTGATTGCTTCTTCTAATTTCGGGGAAAATCCGTGTGGCATTTCATGAATATCGGCGACTGCATCTGACCAGGTGCAGATATCATCGCGCAGATCCACGCTCCAGCCGCCAAACCGGGCTGTTTTACCGGCAATCTGAAGTAGATTGAGTTGGGTTTTTAATTCTGCTTCTGATTGTTTACGATCGGTGATGTCAAGGATCATAGACTGTTTTGATAAAGAACCATCTGTATGATAGATTGGAGTATTAACAACATAATACCAACGGTTATCCTTTGGACTCAAAACTTCCCACTTTACTGTTTCGCCTTTGAACACTTTCTCATTGACACACCATGGGCAAATAGTCTCGAGATTATGCAAGGCTTTGAAGCATAATTCTCCTGTTCCGTCATAACCAGTTCGCTTGATGAAATGTTCGTTCATGAATTCTACACGGTAATCCTGTGAGCAAATATAAATCAAACCGTCAAAAGCTTCTACAATGGCACGATAACGCATCTCACTCTCGCGTAAAGTTTCCTCAGCTAGCTTACTTTCGGTGATATCTTGAAAAACACCTTTTAGTTTTATTACTTTTCCATCCTCAATCTGTGGCTGGCAGATCGTACGAGTCCAGAGCCTTTTTCCTTTGGCAGAAATAAATCGGACTTTCAGATCGTAGGCTTCACCTTTTTCCAGAGCGATTTTAATTGCATTCGTTATTTTTTCCCGGTCTTCAGGATCGAAGAAATCGATGGCTTCCTGAAGCGTTGGTTGGTAGTCCCGAGAGACTTCATGCAGATGATAGGTCTCTTCAGTCCAAGAGACTTTACTGGTTTGTGCATCAAGCTCCCATCCTCCAACTTTGGCAATCTTTCCGGCAGCATTCAGCAGGGATTCGCTTGCCTGCAATTTTTCTCTAATTTTATAATTTTCCGTCACATCCCGGAACACCAGTACAACGCCGCTTATCTTACCGTTTTTATCTTTGATGGGTGCTGCCGAATCTGCAATATGGTATTCTTTGCCGGATTTAGAGGTCAATTTGCTATGATTTGACAAAGAAACAATTTCACCTGTTCTTAAGACAATATTTACCGGATTTTCAACTTCTATCTCAGTCCTGGCATTTTTAATGGTGAGAATTTTATCTATCGGTTGTTCTTCTGCCTGGACAAAACTCCACCCGGTAAGCTTCTCTGCTACTGGATTCATGCGTGTTATCTTCCCCTGTAGATCAGTAGCAATCACGGCATCACCGATCGAATCCAGAGTAATACGCAGGTTTTCTTCGTTGGCGCGGCTGGTTTTCTCTGCAACCAGACGAGCTTTCAATTCCTCTTCATACTGCTCCATTTTCTTTTCAAGTTTCCTCACCAGCCGTTCGCTGTAAAGCTTCAGAATTTCTTCTTCAGGCAGATGTACTTTTTGTTCCGGAGGTTTTGTTTTTTTATCTTCAGCTATCACCTCTTCGATGATGCGAAGAAATTCCTGCGGTTCGCACGGTTTGACCACGAATCGTTCGGCACCAATCCTGAGGGCAAACTCTTCATCTTTAGGTCCGGTATAGGTAGCTGTATAAAAGATAAAAGGTATTTTCTGAGATTTCGGGTCGGTTTTCACCTTTCGACAAAGTTGAAACCCATCCATAACCGGCATCAAAATATCACTGATGATAAGATCAAATTTTTCACTTTCAAGCAGTTCGAGAGCTTCTGCACCATTGGATGCAGAAATGGTAAAATAACTCTTGGTTTTTAGAAGGCTTTCCAGCAGATAATTATTTTCTACGCGGTCGTCAACTATCAGTATTCTCATTTTTCTCCCTACTTTGATCTGAGGATTTCTCTTCTTTCAGGCGTTTAATCTCCCTCTGCAGTTCATTCATGCGTAGTTCCCGTTCTATAGTAGCATCATGGAATCTTTCCAATTCTGAGATTCTTACTTGAAGTTCTCTGGTCTTTTCTGCCACCTGGATTTCCAGATCATCCTTGAGTCTGCCGAGTTCTTCCTGCGCCTGTTTGCGTTCTGTGATATCACGTCCGACACCAATGATCTCCTGTATCTTTCCCTGTTCGTCAACAATAGCTTTATCGATCCAGGCCAGCCAGCGCCAGCCTTTAAGTGTTTTTGCTCTCTGTTCCAGATAACATGTATAAGGGGGCTGTGATAGTTTCTGCATTGCCGCGATTGTATTATTCTGATCTTCAGAATGAACCAGGGGTATGAACTTTTCTCCGAGTAATTCGTCTTCACTTTTACCAAAAGTATTACAATAGGAAGGACTGACAAAAAGAAAACGTCCTTCAGAATCGACTTTAACGAGTAAGTCAACCTGATTCTCAATCAGCAGTTTATATTTTTCTTCACTGGCAGCCAAAGCTTTTTCCACAGCTTTCCGTCGAGTGATATCCTGCTGAAGTTCCCCGGTTTTAATTCTGACCTGTTTTTTAAGTGAAAGATTCCAGATGATAATAAGAAGAACCAGCAAAACGGTGCCAATCAGTAATGAAAGAGCAATGATCCTAAAAGTTTTATTGGCAAATATCGAAGCAGGTTTGATGGTTATCCATTTCTGGATGATCTCCTTTTTTTTCTGGTCTGGTATTTCTTCAAGGGCTTTAACAATGATCGTATTCAGAATCGGCCAGTCTTTTCTGGTAAGGATTGAGAGTCTGGTTTTATACTCTGTCTCTCCTGATACAATCAGATTATGAATACCCTCCTGCTCAATATAATAGAGCGCAATTGGCAAGGTAACGATAAACGCATCGATCTCATCTGTGGATACCCTGCGAAGACCGTCTATTACATTTTCTGTTTGAATTATCTCGATTTCAGGATGGTCGTTTCTGATAAATTCATGCCAGACATATCCGGAAACGATTCCAACTTTTTTATAATACAGTTTTTTTGTATTGTTCAGATCCTTATTTCTTGTTGTTGTGATAATTACTCCCGGGAAAACCAGATGGTGATCGGAAAACAGCATGTATTTGGCTCTATCAGGTGTCTGGGCAGCAGCTGGTAGCAGATCGACTTCGCGATTTCTTGCTTTATCTAAAACTTCTTCCCAGTTACTACTACGAATCACTTCAAAATCTACATTAAGTTTTTGGCGGATCAATTCCAT
>JAFGMF010000288.1 GCA_016927675.1 Candidatus Cloacimonadota bacterium | reverse complement strand
TCCAGATCTTTGGCATATTGGATCTTTTGTTCCACCGGAACAAGGTCAAGCTCTTTCGAATATACGTTTGGTTTATTATCCACATCAGGATAATCCGCCATGATTACCGGATCGGATTCTTCATTGAATTTACTGTTCTCAGCGGCTTCTTCAACTATCAGGCGAAAAGCTTCCTCGGTGAATTCTTCGGTGTAAGCATAACCTACCTTGCCGTTTTTGATAACTCGAACGCCGATGCCTTTGGAATCGTTATAGTTAAAGGCTTCGATCTGTTGTTCATGTATTCGTACCGAGAAGGAGTTGCCTGAGACCAGCATGATCTCGATGTCGTCTACTAAGTTCCTGGCGTGATTGAATATTGTCTGAAATTCCTGTTCGTACATTTCTCCTCCTATTTCCTTCCACCGACGATAATCTCATCAATTTTTAATGCGGGCTGTCCAACATTTGCCGGTATACTTCCGCTCACCGAGCCGCACATACCTTGAGACATTTTCAGGTTATCTGCTATCATACTTATTTTCATGAGTGCATCTGCTCCGTTACCGATCAGAGTGGCACCTCTTACAGGTTCTGCAATTTTACCATTGCGGATAATATATCCTTCGGCGACAGCAAAGTTGAAATTACCGGTACCGGGCAGCACTGATCCACCTCCCATTTTTCGGGCATAAATTCCGTAATCTACAGAAGAGATCAGATCCTCAAATCTGCTGGTCCCGTTGGCAATATAGGTATTCCGCATTCTCGAAGTGGGTGCAAACCGATAAGATTGTTTTCTGCCACTTCCTGTTCGGTCGAATCCTGTTTTAATGCTACCCATCCGATCCACCATGTAGGATCTGAGGATTCCTTTGTCGATCAGAACGGTCTTCTGGGTTGGCATCCCTTCATCATCAATATTCTCGCTGCCCCATTCGCAGGGAATGGTACCATCATCAATTGCCGTTACCAGAGGTGAAGCGATCTGCTGATCCATTTTACCGGCAAAGATCGAAGCACCTTTGGCAACCGATGTAGTTTCCAGTGAATGCCCGCAGGCTTCATGAAAGATGACTCCGCCAAAACCATTATCAATAACTACGGGAAATTTTCCACTCGGAGCATAATCGGCATTCAACATCGTAACAGCCCGGCGAGCCGTATCCCGTCCAAGTTCGGCAGGATCAAGCTTAAGAAAGAATTCATAGCCGGCAAGGGCTCCGGGTCCTGCAGTGCCTGTCTGTTTTTCATTTCCACGGGTTGCAATCGAACTGACATGAATGCGGGAATAGGTTCTGTCATCCTCAACAAGCAGTCCTTCACTATTGGCGATCATTACATGCTGCATCTTTTCCATCATGGTGACATCGACTTGAGTAATAAGATCGCTGAAATCCCTGGAAGCCTGGTTTATCTTACGGATAAAATCAATCTTCTCCTGTTTGGATACGCTATTATTGGAGATTTTAACCGGATGGATGTTATTGATATTTTTTCTGGTAAGGTCGATGATCGTTTTTTGATGATCACCTTTAGCTGCTTTGCTAATCGCACTGGCTGCTTCGAGCAGTGATTTTTCGCTCAGATCATTGGTAAAAGCATAAATCGAAGTTTGACCGTAGAACACTCTTACTCCGGCGCCAAAATCTTTTCCGGCAATACTTTGTCTGGTTTTATTGTCGTTAAAATTGATCCTGGAATTATAAGTGTTTTCGATAAAAATATCTGCGAAATCTGCTCCTTGCGAAAGTGCTTGATCAAGTACTTTACTGATAAGTGTTTCAGAAATCATTTAGCCTCCCTAGTGTTGAAAATGTATTTCTGAAAAATTTCAGAACCTTCAACCTGTCAAGTGAATATTTAATTCAGGGTTATCTCATGGGGCGCATTTTAATTTGACAAATAAGCTGGGCAACGGAGATTGACCTGAAAAATAAGGATGGAATTATAAAGGCAGGGTTATGAGAAAGAACATTGTTGCTATAGTTGGCAGGCCGAATGTCGGGAAATCGACCCTGTTCAATAGAATATGCAGAAAGCGGAGTGCAATAGTTCATCATGAAGAGGGGATCACCCGTGATCGCAAATATGAAATGGCAGAATGGTCGGGACAGAGTTTTTATGTTGTTGATACTGGCGGGATCAAGCCAGGATCAACAGACAACATCGATACTGCCGTCAAGTACCAGGCAGAACTTGCGATTAGCGAAGCAGACCTGATCATATTTCTGGTTGATGCAAAAGTAGGTGCTACCGACGGAGATCTGAGCATAGCCAGAACACTTTATCCGCATAAAGATAAGGTAATTCTGGTTGCCAATAAAGTTGATAATGAAAAGGATCAGCTCGAAGTATATGATTTTCTTCAACTCGGTTTTGGTGAAGCTTTTCCCGTTGCTGCTGTTCATGGTCGTAATACCGGTAATTTTCTTGATCTCCTGATCGGAAAACTTCCCGAAACATCTCCTGAACCTGAAGATGAATCCGGGAAAACGATTAAAATTGCCATGATTGGCAGACCGAATGTCGGGAAATCATCTTTGCTGAACAAGTTTGCCGGAGAAGAGATCAACATAGTGGATGAAGTTCCCGGGACGACCAGGGATGCGAACGATTACAAACTGAAGTATTTTGACTGGAATTTGATCTTCGTTGATACAGCCGGTTTAAGGCGAAGGCAACGGGTAAAATACGGAGTGGAATATTTCAGCACGGTTCGAACCATCGAAAGTATCGATAACTCTGATATTGTTCTGTTGATCCTGGATGCGACCAGTGAAATTGCAACCCAGGATCAGAAAATCGCGTCTTATGCCGTAAGGCATTTTAAAGAGATAATTCTTGTAGTCAATAAATGGGATCTGATCAGTAAAGACAATTCTACTCCCGGGCAATTTGTTGCCAGGGTAAAAGATAAACTTCCTTTTCTGGAATATGCTCCGGTTGTTTTTATCTCAGCATTGACTGGTCAGAGAGTTCGCAGGATCCTTGAATTGATCCTTCGTGTTCATGAAGAGAGTAGTAAAAGAATTCCGACATCAGAGCTGAACAGGTTCCTGGTAAAGGTAGTCGGAAAATTCCAGCCATCTCATTCCAGCGGTAAACATGCCAGGATTTTCTATTGCACCCAGGTAAAAACCAAACCTCCATCTTTCGTCTTTTTCTGCAACAATAAGAAATTAATCTCAGAACATTATAAACGTTATCTGCATAATCAATTGAGAGATACCTACCGTTTCGAAGGAGCTACGATCAGATTGTTTTTCAGGAGCAGAGATGAATCACTATTTCGTGATTAGTGCGTTTATCCTGCTGGGTTACCTGATCGGGTCGATCCCTTTCAGTTATCTCACCGGGATGATATTTCGCCGCGTTGATATCAGGAAGCATGGCAGCAGGAATGTGGGTGCGACTAATGTTCTCAGAGTTCTCGGGTGGAAATACGGATTGATTGCGCTGCTGCTGGATGTCGGTAAAGGGATTCTGGCAATCTTTCTGTTGCAGAAATCAATCGCTAATCCTGCCAGTCTTACATTGATTTTAACAGGCCTGGCTGCTATTTTGGGGCACATGTTCCCGATATTTCTGAAGTTCAAAGGTGGTAAAGGTGTAGCTACTTCGGCAGGAGTATTTTTCTATCTTGTTCCGCTTACCTCTCTGGCAGCTCTGATCGTCTTCATCTGTACAGTGATCATCAGCCGCTATGTCTCTCTCGGCTCTCTGCTGGCTGCTTTAACACTATTCCTGATACAACTTCATACAAACATTAAAAACGGATTTTCCGAGCCGGAGCTTTTCGGCTTTGTCACGATCACAGTGATATTTATTTTTATCGGTCATCGCAGTAACATCAGAAGATTATTGACTGGCAGTGAAAACAGGATCAGATTTCATAAAGGTTAGGAAAAATGTGTGGTATAATTGGTATTTATAACAATGAATCTGCCGCAGAGCTAGCTGCCCTGGGGATGTTTGCCGAACAGCATCGAGGTCAGGAAAGTTGCGGGATGGCGGTTAATAACGGGATAACCATCAAACTGCGTAAGAAAATGGGTTTGGTAAAAGAGGTTTTTACTCCGCAGAAATTACAACAGCTTGATGGCAGAATTGCTATCGGGCATGTTCGTTATCCTACCTGTGGGATATCTTCCGAATACAATTCTCAGCCTCATGTTGTGGAAACTCTATCGGGTCCCTGCTATGCACTTACCAGCAATGGTGATATCGTAAATTATCAGGAGATAAGAAAAGTTCTGGAAAGTAAGGGTGTATATTTTGCCAGTTCCAATGACGGTGAACTGATCCTGAAATACATCGTTTATCAGGTTGAGAAAAAAGGAAAACCGATCGTTGATGCGATCAGAAAAATGATGAAATATGTAAAAGGTGCATATTCAAGCGTATTGGCAACAAAGAGTGAATTGTATATCTTCAAGGATCCGTACGCATTCCGTCCGCTCAGCTATAGCGTTCTTTCCGATGGAACTTTTGTTGCCGCCTCAGAAAGTTGCGCTCTGGACATTCTCAATCCGGAATGGAAGAAAGAAGTCAATGCCGGAGAAATTGTTGTTGTGGGTAAAGACGGTTACCGGGTTATTCCGGGAAATCCTGAAGAGTTCAGGAATACTGAATGTGAACAGCACTGCATTTTCGAGCATATCTATTTTTCCAGACCAGACAGTGAAATTTTCGGTGAAGATGTATACCGGGTAAGGCAGACAATCGGAGCCAGACTGGCTGAAAATGATCCGGTAGAAGCGGACATTGTAGTGCCGGTTCCGGACTCATCAAATTTTATAGCTCTTGGTTATGCCCGGCAGAAAAACCTTCCCCTGGAACTTGGTCTGATCAGAAATCATTATGTAGGTCGCACTTTCATCAAACCACAGCAGACTATTCGTGATGAAAGTGTCTATCAGAAATTCAATCCTCTGCCCAATTTTTTCAACGGCAAGAGAGTTGTTCTGGTTGATGATTCGATTGTCCGGGGAACAACTATTTCCAAAATAATCAAACTTATCCGCAAAGCAGGAGCAGCAGAAATACATTTGAGGATTGGTTCTCCTCCGGTAAAATTTTCCTGTTTTTACGGAATAGATACTCCGACGAACCAGGAATTGATAGCTAACAACAAAACAATATCCGAGATCAGGGAATATATCGGAGCTGATTCCTTACATTACCTGAGTATTGAAGATCTCAACAAATCAGTAAAAATTCCCTGTTCATACTGTTACGCCTGTTTCAATGGTAATTATCCGGTGCTGGCATGAATAAATTATTATCCAAGCAGGAATTGATCAAAGAACTGGGAGAACTTGAACCTGAAATAAAAATAGTGTTTACCAACGGATGCTTTGATCTTCTCCACCTCGGGCACATTCGTTATCTAAAAGAGGCAGCAGACCTGGGTGATATTTTGGTTGTCGGATTGAACAGTGATTATTCGGTAAAAAGATTAAAGGGCAATTCCAGGCCTTTGCAACCTCAGGAACATCGAGCAGAGATCCTTTCTGCTCTTGAATTTGTAGATTATATCGTTATTTTTGATGAAGATACCCCCTTAAATCTGATCCGTTCGATCCAGCCGGATGTTCTTGTTAAGGGAGGTGACTGGAAACCGGAACAGATCGTTGGTTCCGAGCTGGTATTGCATAAAGGCGGGATAGTAAGGAGTCTACCCTATTATCAGGGTTTTTCGACCTCGGGAATGATCAAGAAGATCAGGGAGATGGTTATTGATGAATGAAGAACAGATGATCTCGAGTGAAGATATAGCTGAGGTAAAATCAAGCGGAAAAGGCTTTGCCGTTGTGATTCTCAGAAGAAGTGATGCCTGTAAATCCTGTACTATGAACGCATTCTGCGGAAGCGGAAAAAGCGAAATCGAGCAGAAAGTGGAAACAGATCTTGAGCTTAAACCGGGAGATCGGGTAAAGATCTATCTTGAACCGGGGATTAAACTGCTTTCATCTTTCATAATATTTGTAATTCCCATAATTGCGATGCTGTTATTCTATTTAATAGCCCATTTTGCCCATCTTTCCGAACCACTAGCTATTAGCGCATCATTTCTCGGACTGCTGGTAAGCGGGATCGCCATTTATATCCTGGATAAGAAATTTGCCAGAAAAATACATTTCGAAATTATCGAGAGAGTTGAGAATGAAGATTCATCTGCATGAAATGATCTTTTACGGTCACCACGGTGTCCATCCCGAAGAAAGAAAACTAGGACAGAGATTTATAGTCGATTTCACCTATGGGACAGATCCGGAAGATGATCGCAGGATCAGAAATCTTAATGATACGATCGATTATACCAAAGTTTATGAGATAATCAAACATATACTGGAAAATCAGGAATTTCATCTGCTGGAAAACTGTGCTAATGCGATTCTGGATTCTGTGATGACAGCATTTCCGGCTGTTCTGAACGCTAAAGTAAGAATTAGAAAACCTTCCGTCCCGATCAAAGGTTCGCTGCATTCAGTTGAAGTTGAAATGGACCGTTCACGCATATGATCTGTTATTTTTCCCTCGGTTCCAATCTGGGAGACCGACTTGCCTACATCAACAAGGCAATAGACCGTCTCGCAGAAGAACCCGGCATAACAATCCTGAGAAGATCTGCTGTGTTGGACAGTAAAGCCTATGGCAGAACAGATCAACCAGATTTTTTAAATTGCATCATTGAAGTAGACAACAATTATGATGCGGAAACAACCCTGGAAATCTGTCTCAAGCTGGAAAAAGAACTGGGCAGATCTAATAGAAGAGAAAGATGGAGTTCACGTGAAATTGATATCGACATCCTGTTTTACGGAAACAGGATCGTTACTCTTCCCCATCTTAAAATTCCACATCCGGGAATTATCCACAGAAAATATCTTCTGGAAATCATGCGGGATTTCTGTCCTGATTTGCTTCACCCGCTCACGCAGAAAACCATGAAAGAATTATTTGGAGAGCTATCATGAACAAAGCAGCAGCAATCATTCTGGCAGCAGGAAAAGGTACCAGAATGAAATCATCCAGACCAAAAGTGATCTTTGAATTATCTGGAAAGCCCTTGTTGAACTGGGTGCTTGATACTGCACTGGCTGCCCGTTGTGATCCGATTGCAGTTGTTGTGGGCTATAAAAAAGAACTTGTGATCAAAGCTGCCAGAAAGGAAAATGAGATCTTTTTTGTGGAACAGTCTGAACAACTCGGTACAGGACATGCAGTAATGTCTGCCAGACAAGTTCTGAAAAATTTTTCCGGGGATATATTCGTTCTCTGTGGAGATGTGCCGTTGTTAAAAATAGAGACATTACAGAAATTACAGGCGGAGAAAAATAAATTTCAGGCAGGATGTGTTGTCCTGACAGCAATATTGGAAGACCCACAGAAATATGGCAGAATTGTACGAGATGATCAGAACAATGTGGAACGGATTGTTGAATACAAAGATGCCGATGAATCCGTAAGACAGATCAGAGAGATCAACACCGGTATTTACTGTTTTGATGCCCAGGCTTTGTTTGACAGCCTGGAGAAGATCACCAACAAAAACAAACAGCAGGAATATTATTTGACTGATACCCTGGAAATAATGTTACAGAATGGGATAAAAGTACGTTCACTGATCCTTGCCGATAATCTGGAAGCGACCGGGATCAACTCCCGGGAAGATCTGGCAAACCTGGAAAATGAGTATTTATCGAGGATTGAAGGTTAACAGGAGTTAACTCATGAAAGAAATTTTATACTCACCTTGGAGAATTAACTATATTCTCTCAGAAAAAAATAAGAAATGCATTTTCTGTTTCCCTGCTTCAAAGGAAAATGATGAACAGCATTTCGTTGTTCACAGAACGGAATTCAGTTTTGTCATTCTCAATACTTACCCTTACAACAATGGTCACCTGATGGTCGTTCCGAACAACCATCAGTCATCATTATCGGATTTATCGGAATCGGAACTGACAGATCTTTTTCTGACTGTAAGAAAGACGGAAAGAGTGATTAATAAGGTATACAGTCCCGATGGTTTGAATATCGGTCTTAATCTTGGTAAAACTGCCGGAGCCGGAGTAGAGGGTCATCTGCATGTTCACATTGTGCCCAGATGGCAGGGAGATGCCAATTTTATGACTGTTTGTAACGGTACACGAGTTATTCCTGAAGCATTCGAGCGAACTTATTCACTGCTTAAAGAACAGTTTGACAATGAGACGGCTGAAAAATAATTTGTCCATCGCTCAAAAAAGGGAATTGCTTGCATTGGCAGTTGTTTTGTTAATTCTTATGAGTATTTTTTTATATCTGATCTTTACAGAAAAGAAAAGTGTACCAGAGCAGTCCGATGCGCAGGAAGTGATTGTGGAAGAAAGTTCACCGGCTGTAAAAATTATCCTTCTGAATGGATGTGGAATAGAGAAAATTGCCAGCGATGTGAAGGAAATCTTACAGGCAAAGAACTTACAGAATCTGGATATAATTGCCTGGCAGAATGTGGAAAGGGATCTGTTTATTTATGAGAAATCATTAATTGTGGTTAAAAAAAATGATCCTGAAAAGCTGAAGTATATCATCGGCGTTACTGGAATCAATCGGAGGATTTTTGCCGAAAATGAGGATTCTATCGAAGATTTTCAGATAATACTTGGTAAAGATTACCGTAATTATTTTAACTAGCAGGGAGAAATATGAAATTAACTCACCATGAAGCTGTAGCTAACATCATGGAATGGGCAGCAGAGAAGAAAGCTGAGAAAACTATATCGATTGATGTTAAAGGGAAAACGGATTACACAGATACTATCATTATCTGCGATGGTCTGAATGAAATTCATCTTAAAGCAATAGCAGATCATATCATCGATCAGGGCAAGAAATTCGGATTAGAGCTTCTGGCAATTGAAGGTTATCAATCCGCTACCTGGATTCTGCTGGATTTCATAGATATAATTGTCCATATTTTCCAGAAAAAGTACCGGGAATTATATCGTCTGGAAGAATTGTGGCAGATAAATTCAAAAAACAGAAAAAAAATCGAGACTAAAGATGATCAAAGAGAAGATTAGAAAAGATATTTTTAACGTCGCCAAACAATTGGATATCCATTGTAATGATCAATTCATGGTTGAAGTTCCCAATTTGAAGACTCATGGAGATTTCTCTTCAAATGTAGCCATGGTAAATTCCAGGCTGAATAAATTAAAACCAATGGAATTGGCAGAAAAACTTGCAGATGGATTGAAAAAGAAAAAAGATTACCGAAAAGTTGAAGTTGCCAAACCGGGTTTTATCAACTTCTTCCTTGCCAATAGTTTTTACCATAAAATGCTTGTTAACATCGTCAATGCCGGTGATACATACGGATCTTCGGATTACGGTAAGAAAAGAAAAGTGCTGCTCGAATTCGTCAGCGCTAATCCAACAGGTCCTCTGAATGTTGTCAGCGCCAGAGCAGCCGCTTATGGCGATACTCTTTTTCGGGTCATGACATTCGTCGGTTTCCATGCATTCCGGGAATTCTATATCAACGATGCCGGTAATCAGGTTGATATCCTGGCTGAATCTGTTGAACTTCGCTACCGTGAACTCCATGGAGAACGAGTAGGTGAATTTCCCCCGGAAGCCTATCATGGCGAATATGTTCGTGATCTTGCTGTCAGGCTTAATGCCCAGGAAGGATCAAAATTGTTTCATATCTCCGAAAAAGACAGATTGGAAAAAATGAAGCTTTTCGCTCTGGAAGAAATTCATAAAATGCAGCTGGAAAGCCTGAAACGATTTGATGTTACTTTTGAGAACTGGATGTCGGAGAAAAAATTACGACAGGAAGGTATTCTGGAAGAAGCTTTAAGCTATCTGGCAGAAGCTAAATGTACCTATGAAAGCGATGATGCAGTCTGGTTTTCTTCCAGCAAATTCGGAGATGAAAAAGACAGGGTCCTGATAAAATCTGACGGAAATCCTACTTATTTCGTCCCCGATATAGCTTATCACCTCACCAAATTTCAGCGAGGTTTTGATATTATCATCGATGTTCTCGGTCCGGATCATCACGGTTATGTTCCCCGTCTGAAAGCGGCGATCCAGGCACTGGGTCACGATGTTAATAAACTGGAAATCGTCTACCTGCAACATATAAATCTGTTTGAGCAGGGTCAGCAGGTAAAAATGTCTAAAAGGGCAGGAAAGATCATCACCATGGATGAGCTTATTTCCGAAGTCGGTAAAGATGCCGCAAGATATTTCTTCATTGACAGAAAGCCAAGTTCTCACCTCAACTTCGATCTGGAACTGGCTAAGAAAAAATCAAATGAAAATCCTGTTTATTACTGCCAATACGCTCATGCCAGGATTGCAAGTATCCTGAAAAAAGCAAAAAATGATAAAATTACCTTAAAGAAATTTGATATCAAGAATTTAAAAAAATTAGATAAACCGGATGAATTAAGTATTATCAAACATCTGATCGATTTTCCGGGAGTATTGATTTTACTGGCAGATAACAGGGAACCTCACCGTCTGGCTTCTTATACATACGAACTTGCCGGGATGCTTCACAAATATTATGCTGTTCACCAGATCTCCGATCCGGATAATCTGGAATTGAGTCAAAGCAGATTATTCTTGATCACGGCAATCCAAAATGTGCTGGCAATATCTTTGCACCTGATGGGAATTTCAGCTCCGAAAAAAATGTAACCTTTTAAGCTGATTACGTTACTATTAAAAAGAATTGGTATGAAGCGAATAATTATAATTTCAGACACACATAAAAATCAAATTCTGCTCCGGAAAGCTTTCCGGAACGAAATAAACTGTGATTATATTTTCCATCTGGGTGATTTTTTCGAAGATATGGATGATAATCCCGATCTCTGCCAAAATAAAATACTCTGCCGTGTCCCCGGAATTTATTGTCCCGGTTATCTGGACAGATCGGTTCCTGCTTTACTGAAACTGGAGATTCTAAACTGGAAGCTACTATTGATCCATGATCTTAATTCACTCAGAGAACAATTACACAAAACTGATATTATTTTCTACGGTCACACCCATAAATGGGATTATCAGCATAAAAACAATCAGCACCTGATCAATCCGGGGCATCTGAAAGCAGAAACCGATAGAGCCCGGGAAGCTTCTTATGCAACTGTTGATCTAACTGATCAGAAAGCTGAACTGAAAATTAAAAGCCTTGCAGGTAAAATATTAATGACTGCCAAATTTAACAAGAATCAGGAGGAGATATGACCATCGAAGAAATCAATAGAAGGGTCATGGAAAAAAGTCCGCTTATTGATGATATACTGGCGGAAGTCGGAAAAGTTGTTGTCGGACAGAATTATATGATCAGGATGATGCTTGTCGGACTGCTGGCAGATGGACATATCCTGCTGGAAGGAGTTCCGGGTCTGGCAAAAACACTTGCAGTAAGTACTTTGGCCAAAACATTAAAGGCAGAATTCAAACGACTTCAATTTACTCCGGATCTGTTGCCGGCTGATCTGGTGGGCACACTTATTTACAATCAGAAGACTTCTGAATTCATTCCCAAAAAGGGACCTCTTTTTGCCAATTTTATCCTGGCTGATGAGATCAACAGAGCACCTGCAAAAGTACAATCAGCATTACTGGAATCAATGCAGGAGCGGCAGGTGACGATCGGAGATACTACTCACCCGCTTCCGCGACCATTTCTTGTTATGGCAACGCAGAATCCGATCGAGCAGGAAGGCACATATCCCCTGCCTGAAGCTCAGGTAGACAGGTTCATGCTTAAATTGATTATTCATTACCCCAATCGCCTGGAAGAAAAAATGATCCTCGATCGGATGGTTCGGGCTGAAGAAATTCCAGTACAACAGGTAGTTAAGCCGGAAGATATTCTGGAACTCAGACAGTTGGTCAAAGACATCCACATGGAGAATAAAATCAAAGATTATATTCTTGATCTTGTTTTCGCTACCAGACAGCCGGGTGATTTTAAAAACCTGCATGAACTCGAAGGATTAATTGAGAACGGAGCTTCTCCCAGAGCGACCATATATCTGGCTCAGGCAGCCAAAGCGCATGCCTTTCTGGAACATCGCGGTTATGTTACTCCGGATGATATCAAAGCCGTAGGGAAAGATATTCTCAGACACAGAATAATTTTGACATATGAAGCTGAAGCAGAGCAGATAACTCAGGAAGCAATCGTTAACAGACTGTTTGACGAAATTGAAGTACCTTAAAAATTTCCCAGGATTATGGAAACAGCCGAAATTGTAAAGAAGATCCGCAAGATCGAAATCACCACCAGAAATCTGGTGAGTGAACTGTTTTCAGGAGAGTATCACAGCCTGTTCAAAGGTCAGGGACTCGAATTCTCTGAAGTTCGGGCTTATCAGGAAGGAGACAGTTTCAAGCAGATCGACTGGAATGTTTCAGCCAGGATGGGTCATCCCTATATCAAAAAATTCGAAGAAACCCGGGAACTTAATGTGATCTTCCTGGTTGATAACAGCGCATCAACATTATTTGGCACCAGGAATTATCTGAAATCAGAATTGATCACGGAGATCACGGCAGTTCTTTCCTTCTCGGCTTTATCCAACAATGATAAGGTAGGTTTGCTGCTGTTTACAGATGTGATCGAAAAATATATTCCTCCGCGCAAAGGCAAAAAAAGTGCTCTCAGAATTCTGCGGGATGTTCTCTATTTCGAACCGCAGGGAAAATCCACCGATCTGAGTAAAGCTATTGAATATATATATCGGCTATCACGAAAAAAGAGCATTATCTTCATCATATCAGATTTTCTCACTGAAAATTACGAAGACAGCCTGCAGATCCTTGCCAGAAAACATGATGTTATCGCGCTCAGGATCGTTGATCCGGCGGAAATGGAAATTCCCAGAGCCGGATTGATCCATTTCAAAGATCCCGAAACTAACGAACGTCTTAGCTTGAATACGATGAACAGCAGAATTCGCAAGCGCTTCAGCGAAATGGTAAAAGCAGAGGAAAAACAACTTACCGATAAATTCAAGCGCATGAAAATAGATATGGTAACACTTTATACGGATAGATCTTATGTAACAGATTTGACAAAGTTCTTCAAATTCAGGATCAGGATGAAAAAACAACGATGAAAAAGCTGCCATTGATCTTATTCCCTATTTTCTTGCTGACCACTTTCTGCACGGGCTGGAGTCAGGAAATTGACTATAAACTGAATAAGCCTGCGAAATTGTATATCGGTACGCCATTTGCTCTCGATATCACAATAACTTCACAACCGGGTGATACTTTATATATCGCTCCTCTTGATTCTCTGGATATCTTTCTGCTGAAAAATAAAGTAGATCCGGTTGAGAGAATCGAAAATGCTCTTCAGATAACTGATCTTCACCTGATCTATCAGGCATTCGATACAGGTGAGCATACATTTCCGCCACTCCGGTTTTCTGTTAGATCCGCAGACAGTCTTGTTGATCTGCAGACAGGTTCTTTTCTTCTCAATATTCATTCAACTCTTTCGGACAGTTCAGCCGTAATCAGGGACATCGCCGATCCTCTTCCGGTGAATCTCGGTTTCTGGGATTTTCTACTTCCCCTGCTTCTGCTTGCTTTGCTGATTGCAGCAATAATTTATCTGCGCAAATTTCTCAGAAAAAAATCATCAGAACTGCCTGATCAGTTGCAACATGATTCCAGACCTTCCTGGCAGATATGTCTTGAACTCTTGCGGAAAATGGATCCTGAAAAATTGATCAGAAATAACGAATTTCTTGAGCTTTATTTCGGCCTTTCTTTTATCCTCAGGCTGTATATTGAATTAAGTTATGATTTAAAGGCTGTTGAAATGACGACCTCTGAAATAAGGAATCAAATGCTGCTTGACGATAAAACTGAAAAAACGGAAATTCTTAAATTCTTAAGCAATGCTGACAAGATCAAATTTGCCCGGATCGTGCCGTCTGCAGAAGAAATGGGACAGGCAGTATCCTGGCTGCAGAAATATCTGGAAAAAACCGGTTCAAAGCCGATTGATCACGGAGACGAACAGCATGTTTGAATTTGTCTATCCTAACTGGTTCTGGGCACTGCTGCTGATCCCACTGTTTCTCGTTTACGAGCTGCTGGTTCGTCGTCATCATCGAATTTACTTTTCTCACAGCCGATTGAATCTGCTGCGTAAAGCAGCCGGGCACAACAGTCTGCTTAAATATCTGCCGCTATTGCTACGCTCTCTTACCTGGATCATGCTCATTATAGCATTGGCAAGACCGCGACTGGCTTTCAAGGAACAGGAAGTTACAGGTCAGGGAATTGATATCATCATTTCTCTCGATATCAGTCCGAGTATGAAAGCAATAGATTTTCAGCCTGTCAATCGACTTGAAGCGGCGAAAGCTGTTGCCGCCAGATTTATCGAGAATCGCCGTAATGACAGGATTGGTCTGATCGTTTTTTCCGATAATGCCTACACACAATGCCCGTTAACACTTGATTATAATATTCTGATGAATCTACTCACTCAGATCGATTTCAATGAAAATTCCAGAGCGACGGCTATCGGAATGGGATTGGCGACTTCCGTAGCCAGACTGAAAGAATCTGAAGCGAAATCAAAAGTTATCATTCTGATCACTGACGGGAAGAACAATACCGGTGAAATAGATCCTTTAACAGCTTCTGAGCTGGCAGCTACTTTCGGCATCAAGGTATATCCGATCGGAGTGGGAAGCAAGGATGAAGCTGATTTTCCGGTTCAGACACCGTACGGGATCAGATATCAGAAGATCCGTAGCGAGATAGATATGGAAATGCTTGATCAGATTGCCCGGATAACCGGGACTGAAAAAGCAAGTCGTGCTCAGAATACCAAACAGCTGGAAGCGATCCTGGAATATATTGATTCTCTAGAAAAAGCAGAATTGAAGATAAAAAATTATTTTCGCTATCAGGATCTTTTTCAGCGTTATCTGCTCTGGGGATTATTTTTTCTCGTGCTTGAACTTGTGATCAGGCTTTATTTAAGGTTTGAGCAGCCTTGATGGAATTCAGGAGAGTTAAATGAGATGGGGTGATGCATACATACTGATTCTGCTGGTACTGATTCCGGTAATGTTTTTTCTGCTTACTCTGTCCGGATCGATCCGGAAGAAATATTTCAGAAAATTCGCCGATAATCGGTTCTATCCATTTTATATGCAGGAATTTTCGATATTCCACTGGAACCTGAGGAGTTTTCTTCTCATCTCAGCTCTGTTCTTTCTGATCATCTCCGCTGCCCGTCCTCAATGGGGTAAAGAGATCCAGATCATCAAAAAAGAAGGAATAGATATCATTATCTGCGTAGATGTCTCGAAAAGCATGGATGCTCAGGATCTTCAGCCAAGCAGGATCGACCGGGCAAAGGATCAGATATCTCTGTTTGTTGATCAGTTGCGGGGAGATCGGATAGCTCTGATTGCTTTTGCTGGGGACAGTTTCATCCAATGCCCATTAACAGACGATTATGGAGCTGTTAAACTGTTTCTGAGTCTGCTTGATACAGAGACTGTTCCTTCTTATGGAACAGATATCGGCGGTGCTGTCGAAATGGCATTATCTCTCTTCGGCGAAAAGGAAAAACATAAGGTGATCATCATCGTCAGTGATGGCGAAGATCTTGCCGAAAATGCCATCGATGCAAGTAAACAAGCTGCCGAAAGAAGTGCAGTAATTTATACCCTGGGAATTGGTTCCCCGGAAGGAAGTACAATCCCATTAAGAGACGCTCAGGGAAATGTGGAATATGCCAAAGATGATAAGGGAAATATTGTTTTAACCCGATTGGATGTGGCTAATTTGAGCCAGATAGCCAGAATTGGCAACGGCAGGTTTTATCCTGTTACTCCATCACAATCAGAAATATATGAGATTTTAAATCAGATTGGATCGATTGAAAAAAAGAAGTTTGACTCTAAAGAATTTCTCCATTATAAGGAACAGTATAAATATTTTGTGATCATAGCTTTAATTTTGCTGTTTTTAGAGATGTTAATCAATAACAGAAAAAAAATTAAACTGAAAAGGGTAATAGATTGATCAGATCATCAGCCTTGATTTTTATACTGGTTTCTGCGCTCAGCTTGAACGCAGGTATTCTCACTTATGATAAAGCTCTGGAAAATCTCAGAGGGACCAAGTATTATCAAGCAGAGAAATTTGAAGATTCTGAAGCTAAATACAGAGAAAATTCACTGAAATATCCTCATGACGGCAGATTGCTTTTTAATCTGGGCAATGCCCAATATCAAAATGGTAAACTGGAAGATGCGGAAAATACATATAAACTTGCTCTGAAAGATGACAAAACAAAAGATCTGAGTGAAATATATCAGAATCTGGGCAATGTCAAATTTCAGCAGCAGGATTACAAAACAGCTCTGGAGAATTATCTGGCAGCTCTTAAACTCAATCCTGATAATGATGATGCCCGGTATAATTACGAACTGGCACGGCGATTTCTGCAGCAACAGCAACAGCAGCAACAGGATCAGAATAAAGATGACGAGCAGCAAGATCAGGAAAAACAGGATAAGCAGGATAAACCTCAGGATTCCGATCAGCAGGATGAGCAGGATCAGGAAAAACAACAGGAACAACAGCAGAAACAGGATCAGGATCAGAATCAGGAAGAACCTCAGGAACAACAGCAGCAACCGGAGAAATCTGAAGAAGAGCAGAAACAGCTGGAAGATGCAGAAAGACTGCTGAAAGCACTTCTGGCTAAAGAAAAAGAAGAAATGAAGAAAATGCTCGAGCAAAAGAATATCGATAAAGCGAAAAAGGGTAAATACTGGTAATTAAAAGGCAGCTTATGAAAACGAGATTGTTAATTCTTCTGATCGTATTGTTCAGTTTTCACATTCTATCTTCCGCTTTAGAAGTAGAAGCCTATGTTAATAAAACCAAAATCGGACTGAATGATATTCTTGTCTTGACGATTGAGATTTCTGCCGACAAAATCAGCGATCCCGAACTACCGGATGTATCCCAGATCAAAGGGTTTAACTATCGCGGTCGTACTTCCTCAACCCGGGAAAGTGTATCCATTATCAATGGCAAGGTGGAAAGAACTTCTACCATCAGTTATAAATATTCTCTTCAACCACAGAAAACAGGCAGGTTTCTGATCCCACCTCTGACGGTTAAGATCGGCAGTCAACAGCAAACGACTAAGCCAATCCAGATAACTGTCGTTTCAGGGTCTACAGATCCTCAACCACCCACATCACAAGATCTGAACAGAAATAATCAGAACGATTCCGGTGATATCGGGGATAATCTCTTTATCGAAGCAACTGTCAACAAATGGGATGTTTACAGGGATGAACCGGTAAAAGTTGATTATACACTTTATACCAGATATGACATCCGCAATATGTCGATGGAAGAATTGAACTTCAGCGGTTTCTGGAAAGAAGACATCAATGTGGCAGATAAGATCCAGTTCCACCGGGTAAACAGGAACGGGATCATATATAATGCCATGCTGCTGAGAAGCATTGCTCTGTATCCTCAATCCAGCGGCAGAATTCCCCTACCTCAACAAGAACTGGAACTTGAACTGAGAACACAATCGTACAGTTTATTTAATCTTGGCTCCAGCCAAGCTTATACGGCCAGAAGCCAGACAGCCTTTCTTAATGTAAGCGATATTCCGGAAGAAGGACGTCCCGCCAATTATACCAATGCTGTCGGGCAATTTACCATATCCGGGAAAATCAGCGATACAGAATTGAGGACAGGAGATTCTTTCACTTATACAATGGAGATATCGGGCAGGGGAAATCTTTCTCATCTTGATCCTCCGGTTCTGGAGGATGTAAACTATCTCCGCTTTTTTGATCCTGAAATAACCACCGAATTGAATGAAGATAAGGTCTCTGGCAAAAAGGTTATTAAATATCTGGCAATCGCACAGGAAAAGGGCAATTTTGTGATTCCTGCTGTGGAATTCACTTACTTCGATACCCAAAACGGAAAATTCAGAACGATCTCAACACCTTTATTCAATCTGACAATTGCTGAAGGAAATCAAGCTTATATTCCCACCGGAACAGCTCAATCTCTGGTTGAAATGGAAGGAAGAGATATCGGCTTCATTATTCGCGATCCGGAATTAACAGACTACAATCTTCTGCTCAACAGATTCTGGTATTGGATGATCTGGTTGCTTATCAGCATGACCATCCCGGTTGCTCTGATCTATTCCAGAGAAATGCAGAAACTAAGTGGAGACAGTGATTATCTACGCCAGAAACGAGCCACTAAAATATTTAGAAAATATATCAAACAGGCTGCAAGTCTGGCAGAAAAACGAGATATCAGATTTTATTCCACCTCCCACTCCGGTCTCTGCAATTACCTTGCGGATAAAATGAAAGTCAATCGCGGTATTTCTACGGTTGAACTATTAGCAAAGTTGAAATTATCATCATTAGAAGAAACAATTGCCGACAAGATAGAAAAATATCTTCAGGATTGCGATCAAGCCAGATTTATGCCTGGCGGTTTTTCGCCGGATAGAGTAAATGATGATTACGAAAGACTTCGCCAGATCATTTTAATCCTTTCAAAAGCTAAAATCTGAGGTGAACATGGTTAGAAAGATAATATTGCTCTCAGCGCTGATGATGATTTTCCAACTGACAGCCCAGAATCAGGAAGAAATCTTCGAACATGCCGTTTCAGCTTTTGAAAACAAGGAATATGCAAAGTCACTCGAACTGTTTCTGCAACTGGAAAACGAAAATATCCTGAACGCTGATCTCTATTATAATCTGGGTAACTGTTATTTCCGTCTTAACCAGCTCGGTAAATCAATTCTGTATTACAAAAAAGCATTGAAACTCCGCTCTGATCATAAACAGGCTCAGAGAAACCTTGATTATGCCCTTACCCTGACCAAAGATAAACAGATCATAGAAAATGATGCCTTGACCGAATTCTGGCATAAACTTGTAAAATCTCTTCCTACTCACATTACCGCTTTAATTCTGCTTGTTAATTTCTTTCTGATCGTGATAATGATAAATTTGATCATTCTTCGCTATAAAAACAGGGAAAAAACTGTTCCGATATTTATTCTGTTTATTATCGGTTTCTCTTTCCTCTTTCTGGTTCTGCTTAATTATCTGAAATGGTCAGAGTTCAGCAATAACAAAGAAGCTGTATTGATTGCCGGAACAGCAATTGGTTACAGTGGTCCTTCCGAAGAATTTACCCGTGTTTTTACCATTCACGAAGGTATGATCCTTGTGATCGAAAGAAATGAAGCCGATTGGAGTCTGGTTAAATTGCCTAATGGCTTGGGCGGCTGGATCAGATCAGCAAAATTTGAAATAATCGATTTTAATAAATCGTGAAACCATTTATTCTGATTCTGGTGCTTATCTGGGTTGTTCAGATTCAGACAGAAATCAATGAGCTGCTCAATTTAAGTGGAAACTCTGTTCAGGGAGGACTGATCAGAGGTATCTGCTCTTCTGAAATTAAAGAAGTATCACTGAACAACGAGCAGCTTCCTGTTTTCGGTAACGTCTTTATCCTGGGTTTTGATCGAGACGCAGAAGATCAACATCATCTGGCAATTCTGCTTGAAGATGGTGAACGGTACGAACTGACTCTTAATGTTCAACAAAGAACTTATCGGCAGGAAAAGATCACATCCCTGCCTCAGAAATATACAGATCAGCCTTCTGATCCTGAACTTCAAAATAGAATTCGTCAAGAATCCAGATCCATAACTGATACACGGAAAAAGATCTATAAAAATGCAGTATTCTATGACTTTGATCTCTCTTTACCGGTTGACAGTGCCAGGATCAGCAGCGAATTCGGTAATCAGCGGATTATTAACGATGTGCCGAGAACTCCCCATAACGGAATCGATCTCGCCTGTCCTTACGGTACTGAAGTAAAAGCAGCCGGAAATGGTAAAATAGCCTTGACTGGGGATTATTATTACAACGGAAAGTTTGTTCTGATCGATCATGGTGGCGGCTTGAATTCAATCTATATGCATCTGAGTGAAATTACAGTGAATATTGATGATCCGGTTGATAAAGGGACTGTCATCGGGTTGGTGGGATCAACCGGCCGATCTACCGGAGCTCATCTTCACTGGGGAGTTGACTGGAACGGGCGAAGAATTGATCCGGCTTTGTTTCTCGAAATGCAGGAGCGTTTCTTCAGTTTCAGCAGACAGAAACAGATGGATGAAAACGATGAAGATCCTTAGAATTCACACCTGTCTGGTTTTCTTCGATATTTTTCCGTCCATCAGTCACCGATGATCTTAACAAGCACTCGTTTGGCTCTTTTACCGTCAAATTCTCCGTAAAATATCTGTTCCCAGGGACCGAAATCGAGTTCCCCGGAGGTTACTGCAATCACCACTTCCCTGCCCATGACAGTTCTTTTAAGATGGGCGTCTGCATTGTCTTCAAAACCATTATGCCGGTATTGTGAATATGGTTTTTCCGGAGCAAGTTTTTCCAGCCATTTCTCAAAATCGTCATGTAAACCGGATTCATCATCATTAATGAAAACACTGGCTGTAATATGCATGGCATTAACCAGGCAGAGCCCTTCCCGGATCTTACTCTCCTGCAGACATTCTCTGATTTTAGCTGTGATATTTATCAGTTCTCTGCGACTAGCGGTAGTGAACCAAAGTTCTTTGCGGTATGACTTCATGGCAATAATCCTCTAAAAATATGATAATGGGAAGATTTTTTAGCTGAGAATATGATTATCATGAACTTCATATTATTATAATATAAGATTTTATCTGATATAATATAACAAACAGGATCAGATCAGCAAGCAAGATTATTGAAGTATGACAGAATTTTTTTCTGCAGAGAATTCCTGATCTTTTTTTTCAGGGTCCTGATCGCTCTTTCTTTGGCTTCAAGGTAGGTATTATGCCCTTCCCGTCCACTCTCGGACAGAGCAGCGATAATATTATCCTGCGGATCTCTGATTTTAAGCTGAAGTTCATATCGGGCAAAGATATAATCATCATCACGGGCAAGTTCGGTTTCCTCGAAGGTAATTTCTCCATCGACTTTAATGATGGCGGGTTCAGCCATGACAAAGCCAAGATCGGTGAACATCTCATCCATGATGATCCCGATTTTATTATCCGTATCGTTGGTGATATTCAGTTTGAATTTGATGTCCTTTGCTGCCCGGGAAGCTTCTTTCATGATTTGATCGTGTTGATAATCAAGCTGGATAAATTCTTTCGTATCGGGAGAGATGATGCTTAATTGATCCAGAAGCACTTCGTTGTTGGCACTGATGGCTGCAGCGGCGCTGACAGCCGAATATTTTACCAGTACGTCATCATCCTGATCTTTACTTTTGAGGAAATAAGCGATCCTTTCTGCATTGTTCAGGATTTTTTCTTCGTAGAGTTCACCTGTTTTCATTCTGGGTAGATATGCCAGCACGTGCACTCTGCCGAGTTTGTCTGTGTAACTTTCGGCGAATTGGATATTGAACAAAGTCTGCTCAGAATTTATCTGAACACTTTTGGAAACGTCTGTCTGATCTTCGTATGAAAAGTCATCAGTAGTTATCAATTCCTGGTAACGCTGATTGATCAGCTCATCTGTTTTAACCTTTGATTCAAAGATTTTGGCCAGATTGGCAGCAGCGTAATTTTCTGCTTCCGAACGGGAATCGCCTTCTCCGATTGCGCTTAGATAAAGCTGCTCCGGATAAACTGATTTAGGATCGTTCAGCCATTCGGGTATCGAATCCTTGCTTTTCTTGCTTTTAGCCTGAACTGCACAGGAAAGAAGCAGTAAAGTTATCAGAAAATATATGATAATCTTTTGCATAGCGTTCACCTCATGATAGTTTATTTAAACTTCCAGCAACTTAAAAACGGAATTCCGATCGTTTATTAATTCAGATAACAGGATTTGATCAGGTTGAGATCATTTTTTTTGACATCTATCATGCCAAAGTCATCAACAAAAAGAAGAGTGCCATTTTTCGAGTAATATTCAATTTTCAGCTGATGGCATCCCGGTTCAACCAGAATTTCGGCTATTCTGGCTTGATCGGGGAAGAATCTGGAGATGCGGAGATCTGCGTTTTCGGTAGCATCAACAGCGGCATCGGTTGCCAATCTTGCTGCCAGTCCCAGCAGTGGATTGGCAATTTTCTTCTCCATTTCTTCCTTGCGTTTTTCAGCAAACAGACCCTTGATCACTGTTCTGGCAATGGTTTTAGTATAGATCAGCGGCTCTTTGAGTTTAAAAGTCTCAACCGCCACTTTACCAAAATCCTCGAGAAGACTAAGTTCAACAGACTGACTTTCATTCACAACGACTCTGATCGAACCGACATTGGAATTAACTTCTTCGATAAAGGGAAGTTGAAATTTGAAGTGATAACCCTTCTGTACACCTTCCCAGGGAAGGGCATTAAGAAAACCGACAGTTGTTTCACCTTCCGGTTTGCGCTCTGTTGTTGCCACGATGATCAGATTTTTTTCTGTATGGATATAAAGTGTTTTAGCTTTTTTCACAGGTGATTTGCCACAGAAACCGATGATATTGAGCCGGGCTTTGTCTGTAGGTTCCAGAAAATTACTCAGATCGGGTTTGGGAAAATTATAAATGTGGCTTTGCTGGGTCCAGGCATCAGACAGTTTATTGCTGTCAATCCTGGCATCATCCAGCTTTCCTTCGGCACGGTAGATGAGCATGCTTAGATATCTGCCCAGAGCATCATTATGAAAGCGGTTCTCTGCAGTTGTGAATTTAGCTTTGTTGTTTTCAGTGTTCTGATAACTTTCCGCCATTTTTTTATACTTGTCTTCCAGACCATCGAGTTTGTTGTTAATGCGGCGGATTTCAACAAAGGCACCGTCGAAGCTGCCTAAAGTTAGATAATTAAGTGATTTGAAGATATTAAGATAAATATCCTCATAATCCTCTCCGGCATAGTCCAGTGCATTATCGTTAAGCAGAAATGATACTGCTGCTTTCGAAATGCTCTTGGTGTAATTTTCATCTATCCCGATTTCTGCTTTGGAAAGAGTTTCATTACTTATTTCCGGTTCCTGATTGTAATAGTACAACATGCCCAGATCAAGATAATACAAAACTCTGTCTTTGGCTTTATAATGCTTGTCTTTAACGCTTTT
>JAFGMF010000004.1 GCA_016927675.1 Candidatus Cloacimonadota bacterium | reverse complement strand
CGAAATTATCCTCGACAACTTTAAATCCAGCCTGCTCGAGCCGTTTGGGATAATCAAGCCCGTATAACCGGACATGCTCTTTATCCCAGAACAATTTTTCTCTTTCCAGCGGATCTGTAATGGAATCATCTTCCAGAGTTTCTTTCCTGTTTCGATCGATCGGAACTTGAAGTAAGGCATATCCCCCTTTTTTCAGGATCCGGTAAATCTCTTTGATCGCCTTTTTATCATCGTCTATATGTTCAAGAACATGATTGCAAATGATGAAATCAAAACTGTTGTCAGCGAAAGGCATATTCCTGATATCCATTTTCACATCTGCCAGAGGAGATTCCAGGTCTGCAGTAAGATATGTAAGATTTTTCAGTTTTCTAAATCTGCCATAGAAACATTGTTCCGGTGCAATGTGCAGAACATTTCTCCGAACTTGAAAAAAATCGGTTTTTTCTTTCAGAAAAATCCAGACAACCCGATGTCTTTCCAGTGATAAACAGCGAGGACAAAGTCTGTTCTTTCTCCATTTTGATCCGTAAGGAAGAAATTTTCTGAAACTGGTTGAGCAGATCGGGCAGAAGACTTTATTCCCCCAATAAAACAGAGGAAGAATGTATCTTAGAACAAGACTGATTTTGATCAGATAAGATCGTGGAAGCCTGTTGACAAGATATTTTACCGGATTTTTCACAATTTCAATCCCGGCTTTCTGCTACAAGGTCATCAAGATATTCAGCAAGTCTGGCTGAGAGATTTTTTCTGGTATATTTTTCTGTTTGCTCTGGACTTAATACAGGATATTCTTTTTTCTCCCAGAGCTCAAAAAGTTCCTTGATCTTGCCTGAAATCTTGTTCAAGTCATTTGAGATCATCCCATGACCTGTTTCTGAAAGAATCTCAGCCGCTTCAGAATCAGAATCCCCGGTTCCGATGATAAAGTTACCGGTAAAGAGATATTCGAACATTTTTGCGGGAAGATGCCCTTTATAACCGGGAATATTTTCGGTAAATAACAATAATAATTCTGCATTCTGCATAACCTGCAGAGCTTGATTATGAGCTGCGAAAGGTTTGAATTTTATTATATTGACCGGTAAAAATGCAGTAATTTTTCGATGTATGTTTTCGTCGATCTTGCCGATCAATATTATTTCAAGCTTTTCTGAAGGAATTTCTTTTCTGTCGATCAATTCCTTTAAAATCAGAAAAATTTTCTGATCGAATCTGTTAGGGGAAAGGCTGCCGGTATGAACAATTCTAAAGAAGGGACTAATCTTTTTTTCTTCTGGAAAATCAGGTTCATCATAGCCATTGGTAATAACTCGGTATTTTTTCTGAGATGGGATACTCAGCAGTTCTGCAAAACCTTTACTGGCGGATACGATGCCACTGCAATTTCTCAGGATTCTCTTTTCCAGTTGTAAATCAAGGAATTCTGTAAAAGAATTTCTGTTTTTCTGATAATAGTGAATTCTGGTCCAGGGATCTCTGAAATCTGTCACCCAGGGAACTTGAGCGAATTCTGCCAGCTGTTCGGCAATCAGGTGCACAGAAGGTGGTGGTGAGCTTGATAGTATCAGATCGGGTTTTTCATGTTCGACAATTTCTTTTCCTTTTTTAACTGCGTGTTTGATCCAGCCTTTTCGGGCATCGGGAACAAAGAGATTCAGCCTGATCCAATTTGCGAACTGCTTTTTCCAGTTGCAATTCTGTTGAGCCAGAACTGCAACAGGTATTTTTTCTTCCTTCTTCAGACCAAGAAACTTTCTGTACAGTGAAAAAGGTTCTCTGGTGATAGTTTTGTATACGGGACAATCGGGTGGGATTATATTTTTAAGACTTTCATCCCGAACCGGGTAATCTCCATTACTGACAGTTAAGACAACAACTTTCCAGTTATATTCAGGCAGATATCTGGCAAAACTGAGGATTCTCTGACAGGCTGGTCCGCCAGCAGGAGGCCAATAATAGGAGATCAGTAATAATTTCTTCATTACAGGAATTTCTTAATCCTGCTCCTTTATCCGGGATGAGATAATAACATTCTGCAGAAATTCATCATATTCAAGCTGTGGACAAAGTTCTGCGATACTGTTAACTATCTCCAGGATGTTAGGATAACCTAAGGGGAGCAGAAATATTTTTTCTTTACCCTGAATTTCATAAATAATTTTAATTCCGCGGATTTTGGCTTCTGCCAGTTTCATCTTTCTGAATGCTTTCCAGGGAATGATCAATATGGGTCTTAGAATAAAATGAAACTCAATCTTGTCTTCCCTGAATTTTATTGAATTTACCGACAACAGGTTTTTCATCATGGAATTAACTGCCAGAAATAAGATCACAAAAGGAACAACTTTATAAAAAGTCGGTGAATTGGAATCGAGTTTGGTAAAAATCACCCAGATCGCGTAAGCGGCGGCGGCTGTTGCCAGCAGCAGAGTGAACCAGCGAATAAACTGATTAAACCGGTAATTTCGAGGGAATCCCTTTTTCTTATTTATTTCGAGAAGTCCATCAACTTTATTCATTTTCTTAACCTCTTCTCTGACAATTGACACGGCTTTCCAGTTCTTCCAGAACAAAGTCTGGAATTTCATAGTTGCCGAATAATTCATGATCGAGATCTCCACCGTGAAAATCTGTTCCTCCTGTTCTGAGCAAATTACATTCACAGGCAATCTGTTCATAATGATTAACCGTGTCTCGATCTACTTTGGCATAATAAACTTCCAGCCCCTGAATTCCCATTTCGATCATTTCCATAACTATCTCGTCATTCTTGATAATATGTGGATGGGCAAGAACAGCCAATCCACCCGCTTTTTTGATCGTCTTGATAACCTTTTTTGGCGAAGGAGCAGGTTTGGCAGCATAAGCAGGCGCTCTGTCTCCAATGTAATAATCAAAAGCTTCTTCTTTGCAATGGACAAAACCCTGTTCAACCATTACTCTGGCTATATGAGGTCTACCGATGAGATCGTTCTTCCCTGTGAGTTTTCTGACCTCGTTAAAATCAATTTTGATGTCATATTCAAGCAGTTTAGTAAGAATTTTCTTGGCTCGCAAGAATCTTCCCTTCTGAATTGACTGAAGCAGGTTGAGAACTTTTTTATCACAGGGATCATAGTTATAAGCCAGGATATGAATATCCCTGCCTTTATAGAGGCTACTTATTTCCACTCCGGGGATCAACTTTATCCCGTACTGGGATGCAATGCCGGAAGCTTCCAGAAATCCGTCGATAGTATCATGGTCGGTAATCGCTAATGTCCCGATATCACGTTCTTGAGCGAGAGATAACAACTCTTTAACTGACAGCAGACCATCGGAATAATTGGTGTGCACATGTAGATCTGTCTTACTCATAAAATCCTTTTTCTATTTTATTCAATTTATAATCTGAAATTTGAAAATGGGTTATTTGTCAATCTTTATTGATATGGTGTAAAATCATCTGTTAAAGAAGACGATAAAATTGCGGTCAGGAAAGAAATTTTTTCTATGCCAGTAAAATTGTCTTTCTGTTTCAGAAACGCTTATAGAATCAGGTAAAATTGAGAGTGAGTCGACAATTATATCCTGGCTGACTGTCAAGCGGTAGTCAACATTCTCCAGTGGTTTTTTCCAGCTTCGGGTAGTAGTAAGAATATACTCAGCCCGGTTGCATCTGAGCTCCTGAACATATGCAAGCAGGTAAACAGCTGTTTCCCCTGGTAGTATGGAAATCGTAAAAGATAACCCGTTTGTATGATGGTCAAGCAGAATTGATGTTGAGTCCCCTTCAATCATAACAGCTTTAATATCGGTCACTTCCCCATAGCAGGAATCTAGCGGGAAGGGATAGAAAAGCAGACGTGATACTGCGGTTGTAGAATTATTTCTGAAATGGTAATATCCTTCGACAGAAAAATGGTTTTTACTCAGGCAGAAGTTAATTTCTTCCGCGATAAAATTAACTTGAGCTGGTAGGGCTATAGAAATACAGGCGAAAAGTAAAGTTAGAAAAATACCGCCCAAAAATGCTGTTTTCACTTCAACAGCAGAAATTTACATTCTGCGGAGGAATTATCGGAAAGGATTACTTTCCCCAGATATATTCCGGAAGGCATTTTATTTCCCGATGCATCTCTGCCATCCCAGCAAGCTGTATAATCCGGAAAATTTAAATTCAGTGAATTGATTTCTCTGCCGGTAATGCTGTAGATTTTCATTAGATAAGATCCGGAAGAGTTTTCCAAACCCTGCAGACGAATCATTGTAATGGGGTTAAACGGATTAGGATAATTGATAAGCACCGGCAAATGATTAGTGATAACCTGTTGATCAATTTCGGAAGGAAGATCAATTATATATCCTCGAAAAATTGTTTCTTCTGGTTCAACAGATAAATAATCAGAGATGTGCAGGGTTTCATCCATGTATAGGCCAATATAATAATTCATACCGTAAAGTTCCACAGCGAACGAACCATCATCTTGAGAATAGGTACAATATTCCAGAAAATATGGTGGAAAATATTCAATCCTGATCCCAGCCAGAGGTTCATCTTGCTGATTCTGGACCAAACCGGTGAAAAGACCTTTGCTGTTTACATTAAATGGATCTTCTCCGGGTGTGGGTTGACTGTTCTTAACAAGATAAGCAACATCATCCCTGATTTCAGTTGTCAGGATTACCCGTCCCAATGATTGCCCGGGCAAAGGAGAATTAACGTTTGCATCAGGATAATTACCCCAAGAAATTTCATCAAGAAATAGCCAGTTTTCATCAAGTAATCCGGAAAATCTCAGGAAATCTCCTGAGTGATCAAATATCAGATTGCCATTCACATCCTGCTGGGTAATCAGAATTGTGTCCGGAAATGCAACTGCGGGGCATTCTACCTCACTATTAGTGGTAGTGAAGCGAAACAACTCAAATTCATCGCTACCTATCTCTAATTTGTCGTAAAGTTCTATCCACCAGTTATCATTTGAGATATCTGTTTCGCTTATATATAATGGTTCTAAGGGATTAGCAGATAAATTGTAAACCAGGATAATTAATATAACCCATATTATTTTTATCATCTCAACCTCCCCGGAAAAAATCATTGATTATCTTTTCTATTGATGAATCAATTGAAAAGATAGGTTTAACTAAGTCAAACATTTTATATTAAATAATTTATTCAGCTTTTTTTATTTACAATTTCTGGCATCTCTGGTCAATTGCGAATAATAAAATTGTCGAGGAGTGAATTATGGAATTCCGGGACGAATTAGTTGAAATATGTAAAGAATATCCTGATTTTAAATTAGAATTTCATTATCGAATTTGGGAAACAGACTTTCTGCGGTTTTATCAAAGTCAGATCAATTACAATATTTCCAAGACTTCAATATCTTTGGATACCACTCTTTATAAAGGGAAGAAATCATATTCCTTCAGTATGAAAGAGCCATCGAAACAGAAATTAACGGAAAAAATCGAGGAAGCCTCCAATCTGATTGATAATTTACCAGAGGATCCCGATTTCATCGATATTGAAGATGATCTTCAGAGGTCATCCGAAAAAGACAAGACCAACAATATCAAGCAGGTGAATCTTTCCCGCAAGCTGGATATCCTCTCAGAAGTAGCAGCAGCAGTTTCACCTTACGAATTCAAGATTTATGGAACATTCATCTGCAACTACCGGACCCTTTATCTGATCAACAGCAATGGAGTGAACAAAAAAGAGATTAATTCTCCGATTTTCCTGGAAGTAAAAGCGGTATCCGACAAAAATGAAGTAACTGTAATGGAAAATTTCGGTGGCGAAGATTTCAGCAGATTTGATCAGAGCAGATTTATAAAAAACCTTACTGCCAAGGTAGAAGCCGCCGGAAGTGAAATTGTTGATGTTGACCCAGGTGAATACGAAGTTATTCTTGCCCCGCGCTGCATCGGTGAATACTTTCTGTATCTGGAAAGCAGTATGACTGCCAGAAGTCTCGACCATAAACAGAGTTTTTTTGAAGGAAAACTTGATAAAAAGATTTTTCCTGACAGTATTACCATAATTGACGATCCACAAGATCCGGACTTGATCAATTTCGATTATAATTCTGATGGTCATGTCTATCAGAAAACCACTCTGATAAAACAGGGAGTTTTTAAGAATTTTATGGTGGATAATTATTACGGGCGGAAACTAAAGATGAAAAAGAATGGTTCCGATGGTGGGGCTCTGGTGATGGAAACCGGTGATAAAAACTGGGAACAACTCGTAGGTTCAGTAAAAAAAGGTCTGTATATTTCCAGTCTGCATTACATGAATTTCATTAACCAGAAAGAAACCTCTATTACCGGTTTGACGCGGGATGGTACTTTTTTGATCGAGGATGGTAAGATTACCAAGGTGGTCAACAATCTTCGCTTCACTGAAAAAATCAGTGATGTCATCAGCGGAATCACCGATATAGAGAATAAATCCTATACCATTGCTGTCTCTGGTAATTATGGAGAGTTCGGTATTTACAGCATGCGAATGCCACATGTCAAGGTCAAAGGTTTTAAGATCAGTTCATCTACCAGAACTGTTTGATAAAGAAATGGCTCACGGATGGACACTGATGAACACGGACAGAAAGGTGG
>JAFGMF010000003.1 GCA_016927675.1 Candidatus Cloacimonadota bacterium | reverse complement strand
ATTTTACCTTTCGTCGATTGCCATTCTTCACTCGCCGATCTGCCTCCCCACCAGTTTCCCAGAGAGATGGAATGACATTGTCGGTAATCCGGGGTAACCAGGATCGGAAACTGGTTGTAATATTCTGATTTCTGATTCGGTGCATGGTCTTGAACTACTGTGCAGCCGGAAAATATATTCTTGTAGATTCCGAGCTGAGCCAGAAGTCTGACATTGCCATCCATCAGATCGAATGTCCCATCGTTGAACCAGATCCTGTTTCTTTCCAGAACTGAATCAGAGTTTTTCATTTCCTCTACCCAGATGTCCGTTGTCTGATAAGGTGCATTGTTTCCGGCTTTCGGGATCCAGTTGCCGATCAGATGATCATGACTGTTGATAAATGGGGGATAGGCATGACAATCGGGACAGGAATATTCCAGTTCAGGATCCAGTGAATTTAAATCAGGAAGAATAATGTGAGGAGACTTTTTCTCTTCTGAATTTATTATTGCCTTGTAGGGGATAATTTTCATTTTTTCTGTAATTTCCTGTTAATCAGAGGCACTATTTCAAAAAGGTCGCCCACCAGACCGAGATCTGCAACTTTGAATATCGGAGCATCAGGATCTTTGTTAATGGCAATGATGTAATCGGATGATTGCATGCCTGCCAGGTGCTGGATTGCGCCTGAAATACCAACTGCGATATAGATCGTTGGTTTAATGGTTTTCCCGGTTTGGCCGACCTGGTGAGGGTATGATATCCATTCGGCGTCAACAGCTGCCCGGGAGGCTCCAACAGCTCCATCCAAAGCGGAAGCGAGGGCTTCGATCAGCTTGAAATTATCCTTGCATTTCAGCCCTCTGCCGCCTGAAATCACAAAGTTTGCTTCGGTCAGATTTATGGATTGGGTGTCATCATTGATGAAATCAAGATATTCAGTCCGATCTTCAAGATCAGAGAGATCTATTTCTTCGGTGATGATCTTTCCCTGTCGTGTTTCATCTGGAGCCAGGGCTTCCATTACTTTATGACGGACAGTTGCCATCTGGGGAAGATGATTAGGGGTAACGATAGTCGCCATGATGTTTCCACCGAATGCAGGCCGAGTCTGCCACAATTCTCCGGTATCGGGATCGATTTCCAGACCGGTACAATCTGCAGTAAGACCTGTTCCCAATTCTATGGCAACCCGGGGAATGAATGAACGGCCGGTTACTGTAGCTCCAGCAAGTAGGATCTCCGGCTTATACTTTCTGGCAAGATCGCTTAAAACTTTGCTGTAAGGAAGATCGAGAAAATTCTTCAGCCGGGGATGATCTGCCTTGATCACTTCATCAGCACCGGCAGCGATCAATTCCGCTGCCAGATGATCAATATCGTGTCCCAAAACAACTGCACAGAGCTTCATATCAAGTTGATCAGCCAGCTCTCTGCCCTTTCCGAGCAACTCCGGAACAACCGAGGCCAGAACCCCATCCTTCTGCTCAGCAAAAACCCAGACATTGCGGTATTGAGATCTGTCTATCTGTTGCTGACCATATTTTCTGATCATAATAGCATTGAAAGAACAGGCACTGACACAGGCTCCGCAAAGTGTACATTTTTCCAGATCGATCTCGGCTACTTTTTCCTTCAGTGTTATGGCATCATAAGCACAGGCCTTCAAACAAAGCCCACAGCCAACACATTTTTCGACGATAACTTCAATCATGATTATTCCTTTTCTGTGAAAATCAAATAAGAAGTAAAATTCTCTATTTTTGCGTCAAGCATAAATTTAGACCCGTCAGGCATTACACAGGAAAATGTTGACATTTACATGGGGTGAAAAGTTTTTGATACTGATTCTGGAGGATAAATGGACAGAACTTTGATCAGAAATTTCTGCATAATTGCTCATATTGATCATGGCAAATCTACCCTGGCAGACAGGATGCTGGAAGCTACACATGTAATTGAAACATCAGCTCATCTGGATCAGGTACTGGATGATATGGAACTGGAACGTGAGCGTGGGATAACGATCAAGTCGCATGCAATAAGGATGGAATACACCCGGGACAAAAAAAACTATATTCTTAACCTGATAGATACACCGGGGCATGTGGATTTTTCTTATGAAGTTTCCCGCAGTCTGGCATCCTGTGATGGAGCTTTACTGCTTGTCGATGCAACTCAGGGTATCGAAGCTCAAACCATGAGCAATCTCTACCTTGCTCTGGAAAATGATCTGGAGATCATCCCGGTGATCAATAAAATTGATTTACCTAAAGCGGACATCGAAGGTGTACAACATGATATTGTCGAGAATATCGGAGTTGAAGCTTCTCAAATATACCAGGTCAGCGCTAAGGACGGGACTGGAATAGATGAGCTTTTACTTGGAATAATCACTCATATTCCCTCTCCCGGAGGGAGTTCTGATAATCAGGTTAAAGCTCTGATTTTTGACTCTTATTATGATAAATACCGAGGTGTAATTATCCTGATCAGGGTTTTCGATGGAAAACTGAAACAGGGTGATAATATCAGATTGATGTCTAATAACAAGATTTTCAACATAGAGGAAATTGGTTATCTGGGTCTGGAAAAA
The DNA here is from genome assembly GCA_016927675.1 of Candidatus Cloacimonadota bacterium. GTDB lineage: Bacteria > Cloacimonadota > Cloacimonadia > Cloacimonadales > TCS61 > JAFGMF01. Next base: position 1,783 of record JAFGMF010000003.1, on the reverse strand, counting down.
ATCAGAACCAGAGAATTGGCTGCCGGAGAAGTGGGCTACATCATTGCCAACATAAAAGAAGTCTCTGATGCCAGGGTGGGAGACACGGTAACTACCGAAAAGAACGGATGCAAAACACCTCTGCCCGGTTTCCAGGAGCCCAAACCAATGGTCTACAGCGGGATATTCCCTCTGGACAAGGAGGATCATGAAAATCTCAGGGACAGTCTGGGAAAATTAAAATTGAATGATGCAGCCTTGACCTATGAGCCGGAAAGTTCTCTGGCCCTTGGTTTTGGTTTTCGATGTGGATTTCTGGGAATGCTTCATCTTGAGATTATCAAAGAACGCTTGTTTAGGGAATATGATGTTCCGATCATTACAACAACTCCGAGTGTCAGATTTATAATTGTCCGAAATGATGGTTCCGAACTGGTTATCTATAATCCGGTTGATATGCCCGACCCCGTTATGATAAATCATATCATGGAGCCGATCATGAATGTGGAGATAATAGTGCCGTCCGCCTATGTCGGAAACATCCTTACCCTTGTCCAGGAACGTCGTGGAATCCAGAAAGATATTCAGTATATTGATGAAAAAAGACTGGCAATCCATTATGAGATGCCGCTTCTGGAAATCATTTTCGATTTTTATGATAAGCTTAAATCTGTCAGTCGTGGTTATGCTTCTCTTGATTATAGTTTCAAAGAGAACAGAAAATCCAGGGTGGTTAAGGTTGATATTCTGATTAATGGCGAGAAAGTTGACGCTATGTCGTTTATCTGCCATGAGGACAAAGCTTTTCAGTGGGGAAAAAGTGTTACTGAGAAGCTGCAGGATGTTATTCCCAGGCATCTATTCAAGATCGCTCTGCAGGCTTCGATCGGAGCGAAGATCATCGCCAGGAGTACGATTAATCCATTACGCAAGAATGTTACAGCCAAATGTTACGGCGGAGATATAACCCGGAAGCGAAAATTGCTGGAAAAGCAAAAAGAGGGTAAGAAAAGGATGAAGGAAATAGGCTCGGTGAATATTCCTCAGGATGCTTTTCTGGAAGTACTCAAGGCTGATCGTGACTGATGAAACCGGTTCTGTTTATCCCACCGGTACTCACGATTATCTTCTGGGGCGTTTCACTGGTTTCCACGAAAATTCTGCTGGAGAATAATTTTTCACCCAATCTGATCACATTTTTAAGATTTTTACTGGCAACGTCTTTCATGTTACTTTTTCTGAACAAACAGATCCAGGGGAAAATTCTACACGGTGATCATCGTTATTTCCTGGCAATGGGGTTGGGAGGTACGGCATTTTTCTATTTTTTTGAAAATACAGGATTAAAATACACCACTGTTGCCAATACTGCCTTGATTACAGCTACCATCCCATTGTTTACTCTGCTTGCCGCCCGGGTTATATATGCAAAAAAATTGAGCTGGCAGAATCTTCTCGGTATCATTGCAGGATTGTCCGGAACTTTTCTGCTGTTCTCAAAAGATCTGCTTCATTCGAGGATTTATCTGAAAGGAGATCTATTCATTTTCGGCTCAGTAGTTATGTGGGTAATCTACTCGTTTTGTTTAAGAAAGGTGATCAATAGATACAGCAATGCTTTTATTGTTCACAGAACATTTATCTATGGCTTAATTGTTCTGTTACCGATAGTACTCCTGGAAAACAGATCCTGGCAGAATATTTCTCTGGACTGGACTGCTTTTGGTCACCTAATATTCTTGTCAGTTTTCTGCTCTTTTCTAGGTTATTATTTCTGGAATCAGGCAATTCATCGGCTGGGGGT
>JAFGMF010000287.1 GCA_016927675.1 Candidatus Cloacimonadota bacterium | reverse complement strand
TTCGTCGTTATCTGATCCCAGACAAGATAATTTCCGATACTTCCATTTTCCTCCCTGACCTCATATAGATAGATATGATAATTCATCGCCTGTTCTACTTCTGACCAGACAAAGTTGATTGTTCCATCAATAACATCTGAGTTATTTTCGGGATAAATCAGTTGAGGTGAAGGAATTGTGTATGGCGCTTCAAACTGAAAGGCAAAAGGTGCGGCTACCACCTTAGAGGTCAGTAAAGGATCATTACCGTAATTATTTGCTACGATCCAGTTGTATTCAACGCCGTTAATCAGGGGCTGAAAAACATTATTGAAGTAGCCCGACGGATCGGGACAACCATAAAGTGCCGTATTATTGGGAGTTATGATCTGCCATACTGGTTGAAGTCCGGTAACTGTCGGATCACCGTTTTCATCTTCTTCTATGGTAAAGGGATGATCAGACAGAACAATGAAATAATATGGAACTCCCGGATTTTCTTCCCAGCTGAACACCGGAGTCTGATCATAGATCATACTGCCATTCATCGGTTCATTCATGATCACGCCCTGATCAGACTCGGCGATGATCTGAAATTCATACGAGATATAGCTATACTCATCATTGTATAATGTGCAGTAATGTACACCTGTACCCAGTTCTGCCGCAGCAGGTGATGATGTTATGCCACCCGTTCCCGAGACTCCCGAAAAAAAGTAGTTTTCCGGTACTTCACCGCCAGGTGATGAAGATACAAGCAGTTCACAGAATAAATCGGATGGTTCCCATTCTATCGTGAAATTCTCGTCCGGCAGATATAGATCTGTAGGTATATTGATTATAGAGATATAATTATCAAGCCTGGGATAGAAATAAAGATGAGCCGGCAGCCAGATTTGTGGCTCTTCACTCACAGTATAATAACCCATTCCGTCATTCTTCCAGGCCAGAGCTTCACCCTGCGGTTCCTGGAAATAAGTGATACTCAGCGGAGCAGCGCTGAATGCTTCAGAAACTGAGCTGTTCGAACTCCTTGACCAGTAATATACCGATGAATAGGTTTTTATCAGAATTTCCAGTCCCGATGGAGAGAAATCGCCGGCAGTAGCTCCGAAGCCGTTGGCAGCGGGATAGGAAAGAGTTGCGATCTCCTCCATTACAATCGGTACCGTTGTGCTGTGAGGATAAGCGGCACGATAGACCAGATCATGATCAGTCCCATTACGCTTCGTTACAATGTACAGATCGCCGTTGAGCGGATCAATCATCAAGGTTTCTGCATCATGCAACTGGGTTCCGGGATATCGCAGGGTAATCGTTTCAAATTCTGTCAGAATAAAATTTCCAGGTTGCTGCCCTGATGATACTTCCGGTTCGATGATACGATGAACATATTTATCCTGATACTGCCCTGCATTATCGCCAATATCGCCAATATAAAGATATTGCTCCCCGCTGAGCGATCCCGGTCCTGTGGCAATATCCTCCCAATCCCTAGCCGAAATCCCATCCAGCAGATATACTCCCAGATGATCACCTGCATCATTGAAAGCATAAAGATTACTTTCGTCTCCTGAATCATTGTGCGACCAGAATACCTGAGCATTCTTCCTGCTCGAGACCAGCCCGGAAGCTTCCGAAAGGGATTCGAATTCTATCAGTCCCAGATCTACATAAGAACCGAATTGGGGGCTTATTGAATTCAGAACTGCGCACAGTGAAAGTACAACCAGAACAGCTGTTATATTTTTCATTATAAACTTCTCATTTCAGATTACTCATAACTGATAACTGAGCCCTGTTCTTAATGCCTGCACCGGAAAAGAGATCAAATTAAAACTCCAGGTCAGTTTACTTTTCAGTGAGATGTTAAACCCGGCTGTGATCACGGGTAATGTCAGATGATTAAACAACTCGAGTTCCTTATCTTTTTCTATGCTGACATTGTGCAATATCTGCTCGAGCAGATACAATTGAACACCAAGTTGAAAATTACTTCTGCCCTCGGGATGTTTCAGATTCAACCCGAATTTAAAACTATGATTGACCTTCAAGCCAATTTCGTATTGTTTTTTCACCTGTTCTTCAAAATCCGTAAAAATATTGCCGTTTTTCTTTCTGCCTGTTTCCCTGATCAGAAAAGATGATTCCACACTGTATTTACCAAATCCGTTTTCATAAGACAGGATCAGATCAAGAAACCTGGTTTGATACCCACCGGCAACAGCCACTTTACCCGGTAGATTGATCCGCGCCCGACGCAGTTGATATTCCCGACTGTTCGTGAAAGTCAATTTACTGGGTTCCAACAGAGTCTGATCGAAAAGCTGATACTCTTCTTCTGTTAATCCTCTCAAATCGATACTTCCCAGAGAATGGATCACCGCGGAAAAATCACCGTTCAAATCAGTTCGGCAGCCGGTATTGATAACAAGATCAAGAAATATTCTATTGCCCGTTCTGTAACTAATACCCAGTTTCCCTCTGATAGCCTGAGCTTTAAGCTTAAATTCATAACTGTCATCTAAACTGTTACTGAAACTCATCCCGTCAACAGGATCATTAAAAGACTGAAAAATGTCCGACTCTGCCCCATATCGCTGAATGATCCCCTCGAAATTGAGATACCCGGATCCTTCAGTCCAGATATTCAGCAGTTCTGTTCCCAAACCCAGAGCAAATTTTTCATTCAGCTGTTTACTCAGAGTGAATTCCATCTGACTTATCCTGCTCTCAAACGATAAACTAGCCGAACTGCTCAGATCAACCCTGGTGGTATCTTCCGAACCCGTATCGATAAATGTTCCCGACATACCGTTGGCTTTCATGTTAAAATCAATCTCAAGTGATCGCTGAAAACCTAAACCCAGGATAAATCCGCGCCAGAGACCAAACTTGCCGGAGAAGTCTGTTACTCCGCCTGCCTGACCAGTCAATGGCTCTACTTGTGGATACTCGGGATTATTTTCCATTATGTCGATTTTATTGATATATTTTTCCACCCTGGGATTTAGATCATAGATAGAATTGGAATTGAACTGCAATTGAGGCTGAAATCCCATACTGACCATATTTGCACGATAATCTGCAGATAATGATGCCGGATTGGATAAATTGATGGAACTGGCAGAGCCAAGACTGGAAATGGTATTGCCCGGATCTGATTGCCCGGCCGTTCTTCCCGTCAGCGCTGTTAAAAGCCTGAAGGTGACCCGCTGTTTTCCGCCTTTGAAGTTTAAGATACTGCTCTCACCGGATAACAATCCTGCACACAACAGGAAACAGAACAACATTCTGATCTTGATTTTGTATTCTTTTTTCACTTAATCAGATTTACAATATTCCTTTTATTTTGTCAAATAACATACTCATCAAAAAAAAATCCCATCGTCGATGGGATTTTCCAATTTATGCCATTTGAGATTTAACAGAGAGATCACATGTTTATTCCTGACTGAATGCAAACCTGTGTAACTGATAACTTTCTGCATCATCTATCCAGAAATTCTGCTCCGAATCGTCGGGAATGTTGATCACAATTCTACCGGTCGTGGCAGAAGATTGAAAAAAACCGGTGACAAAATCGATCTTTGACCAGCAGTCATCGCCCGGATAGAACTCTTTACTGTAAGAGTTTACCCTGTCCCCGTTATCGTTGAAAGCAAACAGGTAAAGTGTCAACGGCTTTTTAGTCTGACTGTCTGACTTCACGAAACAGCGGGAATAATATACGCTGGTTGGGTCAATAGTGAATGATTCTGATACCAGTGCTATCTTCTGATCGGGATTCTGAATCAGAATACTGCTGTTACCGGAACGAAAATTAGTGTTGTCCAACCTGATCATGTCATACTGCTCTTCAAGAACATGCCAGTTAAAGGGAAAATGCTCCATGTCAATATCACCTTCCTCAAAACTGGAATTCAGAACGATATTCGACTTATCGGTAACATCATTATCTGATATATTAAAAATTGAACCAAAGGCACAACCAAGAAACATCAGTGAACTTGACACTATTAATATTAACAAAATCTTTTTCATCTTTAACTCCTGCAAACTTATTCTATCTGAATAATCAAATGCATTTTATATGCCACTGAATCAAAAACAATCCCATACCATTATTGTTCTTTGCTGATCAATATTCACGGCTATTTATCTGCCTTATGAATTATTCTGTCCAAATCATAATGGATCTTTTCTAGCATTTTGGTCAATATATCATTGTCAAAGTGACTCAATCTCCTCATGAATATTTTATAAAGGAATTTTATATTCCTGCATTTTTCGATATAATATTTTTCTGTTGATCTGCAAAATCTCAGCAGTACGGGTTTTATTATAATTACATTGGTTAAGCGCAATTCTGATAAGGTTTTCTTCCAGTTTTCGAACAGCCTGATTGAGGGGAGGAATAACAGAATCGAGTACTCCTGCCTGAAAGTCTATTCCTGCCTGCCTTATGGTAAAAGCTTCCGGAGTGATCAGATCTGTATTCGTCATTAAAACGGCACGTTTAACTGTATTTTTCAACTCTCTTATATTTCCCGGCCATTGATAATCCAGCAATTTCCGACAAGCTTCGTCAGAAAAATCTGTGATTTTTCTGCTCAGATCTAAATTTGCTTCTTTGAGAAATAATCTGGCCAGAGGCAGAATGTCTTCCTTTCTGTCTTTCAATTCCGGTAAATTGATCAAAAACTCATTTATTCTATGAAACAGGTCTTCCCGGAATTTGCCTGTTCTGGTCAGCTTAGCAATATCCATATTCGTAGTAGCAATTATCCGAACGTCAACCTTGATCTGTTTTTTACCTCCGACCCGCTGGATTTTTCTTTCTTCCAGAGCCCGGAGAAGTTTAGCCTGAGATTCCAGAGGTAGATTGGTGATTTCATCTAGCAGAAGAGTTCCCTGGTGAGCAGCTTCGAACTTGCCTGTTTTTGTAGCATCGGCTCCGGTAAAGGATCCTTTTTCATGCCCGAAAAGTTCACTCTCGAACAAGGTTTCAGGGATAGCCCCACAGTCGATTGCCACAAAGGGATTTCCTCCGCGCAGGCTTTTACTGTGAATCAGCCTGGCTGTGATTTCTTTACCGGTACCGCTTTTCCCCTGAATGATCACACTCATTGAGGTAGGAGCCACCAGTTCTACTTCCTGTAAAACCTGTTTGATCAACTTGCTGTTACCAAAATATGTATCTTCTCTGGTATTCTCGTAAAGCTGTTTCCTGAGGTTCTCAACTTCCAGATGCAGATATCTGGTTTTAAGAGCTTTTTGGATAACCATCAGCAGTTCATCATTGTCAAAAGGTTTTACAATATAATCATAAGCTCCTAATTTCATGGCTTTTACGGCAATTTTTACTCCGGTTGAACCCGAGACAATAATTGTGACTGGATTGGTAGCTCCCGATTTTATTTTCCGTAAAACTTCCAGGCCGTTCAGGTCCGGTAAATTGATGTCCAGAAGTATTAAATCCGGGGTTTCTTTACTGATCCTGTTAACAGCGCCATGTCCGTTAGCCTCTGTCAGAACATTATAACCCTCTTCTGACAGAAATTCGGCCATGAGTTTCTGAAGAGTAAGATCATCTTCAACAATCAATATCTTTTCCAAAGCAAACACTCTTATAATTCTACGTTCTCTTCAGGATTTCCGATTATATTGTCAATTTTAATGGTCTGAATGAAGCCTACTCCTTTTCTGCTCAGATCTATTCCGTTTGCTTTTAGTATACCAGCCAGTTTATGTGCTGTGGTTGAATTATCTATCAGGGCAAAGATTAGTCTGGATGTTTTCGATTTTCCTTGAGCCATATAACTCAAACCTGCAAAAATCGGCATTTCATATGCTAATTTTCGAGCCATCGAAGTTGAATCCACCATGGAAGCATTCGTTATCCCTGCCTCTACCAAAGATGTCATGATCTCGGATTGCTGACCGACATCGAATAGAGTGAGAATCAAAAGAAAATCTTCCCTGTTTCCGCCATCTTTTTCCTCGTCTCCCTTGCTGATCAGAAGATCTGCTACTTCATCACTGCTGACACAATTCATAAGTTCTTCCTGAAATTCCGCACTTTTTAATAATCTGCTTGATTTTGCCAGCACCTGAAGATATTCTTTTGCCTGTTCGGGAATACAGCCGAGAAAGAAGATTATTTTCGCAGGTCCCATTTCGGGATTACCATAATCAATCCCTTTGTGACTAATAATGATACAGAGAAAAAGACGGGAAACAGATTCACTACGGGCGTGAGGATAAGCGATTCCCGGAACCAGTTCCGTATTGGAAACTTTCTCCCTTTCCCAAAGAGCTTTTAAAAATTCTTTCTGATTGATTATATAATCGTGATTATAGACATGGGTCACCATATTTTCAAATAATTCTTTTTTCGTCTCGGCTTTGGGATCGATCACGATCAGAGCACGGTCAATTATCTTTTTCCACATATTATCTCCTACATCTTAAAAGGATTTACGGACTAAACCAGTGAAACCGTATTTAAGCAGAATCGGCGTTATTACTGCGCTTGCTATCACCATAAAGATTGTTGCTGAAAGGATATCTGTGGGTATCAAACCTTTATCAAGAGCCATGTTGGCGATAATCAGGGCTACTTCGCCCCGGGGAACAAGCCCTGCACCTATCCTGAATGATCGTCTGAGATCAAATCTGTTCAATCTTGATCCCAGACCAGCCCCAACAATCTTACCTAAAATAGCCAGAACAATGAAACCAGCTAGAAATGCCGGTTCGGTTTCTATCTCAAATAAATTGAATTCCAAACCTATGCCGACAAAGAAAACGTCGACAAAAAAGGATTTACCCAGCAAAGAAATACCATCCTGTACTGAATGTTTATAAGTAGTCTGACCGATAAAAAGTCCGGCAAAATATGCTCCCGTAATTGCAGCCAGTCCTGTAACTTCTGCAAACCATGAGTAAAGCAGAACAATTGCCACGGCAAGAGAAATAACAACATTATCCAGCAAAATCCTCTGAAGATTTAAGAAAAACGGTTTGAGAATGAAATATCCAACAACTATGGAAAGGATAAAAAAAAGTAAGATATT
>JAFGMF010000074.1 GCA_016927675.1 Candidatus Cloacimonadota bacterium | reverse complement strand
CCGAGTTTGATATATTCCAGTCCGACATCGATCATGGTTTGCAGTTTAGAGGTGATTTTTGGTACATTAGCGAACAGTTCCATGGCTTCCTGGACATCAAGATCAAGAATTTGGGAGATATTTTTATTTTTATATTTTACTGCCAGTGTTTCACTGTTATAGCGTTTCCCCTTGCAGGCTTCACAGGTAACGTAGATATCCGGGAGAAAATGCATTTCGATCTGTTTAACGCCGGCACCCTGGCAGGCTTCACATCTTCCGCCTTTAACATTAAAAGAAAATCTACCCGGTTGGTAACCTCTCAATTTGGAAGCAGGCAGCCGAGAGAACAGGTCTCTGATCGGGTCAAAAAGTTTGATATATGTTGCCGGATTAGAGCGGGGTGTTTTACCGATCGGTTGCTGATCAATATTGATCACCTTATCAAAATACTTCTCTCCGGTGATTTTATGGTATTTTCCCTCTTTCAGACTTGAGCGGTTCAGGCGGTTGGATAAAGCCGGATAGATTATCTGATTAACCAGAGAACTTTTCCCTGATCCTGAAACGCCTGTTACACAGGTAAACAGTCCAACCGGGATTTTGGCCGTGATCTCTTTCAGATTATTTTGAGTTGCCTGTTCAACGGTCAGAAAGCGTTTATCCGGTTTCAGTCTGATCTCCGGTTTTTCGATGCTGAGTTTTCCGGAAAGGTATTTTCCGGTCAAAGAACGCGGTTCTGCCAAGATATTCTTTAATGTGCCCTGAGCAACTACTTCTCCACCAAATACACCGGCTTTAGGTCCGAAATCAACAATCTGATCAGCAGTCCTGATCATCTCTTCATCATGTTCGACAACGATCACGGTATTACCCAGATCACGAAGATGCAGAAGCATGTTGATCAATCTGCGGTTATCCCGCTGGTGCAGACCGATACTCGGTTCATCCAGAATATACATGACACCGACCAGGCTGCTGCCGATCTGACTGGCAAGGCGGATCCGCTGAGATTCACCGCCGGAAAGAGTAGGAGCTTTTCTGTTCAGGCTCAGATAATGGAGCCCGACATTAATAAGAAAGGAAAGTCTGTTTTTGATCTCTTTTAGAACTTCTGCAGCAATCACCTGATCATTTCCTGCCAGCTGCAGATTATCAAAATAGTCGATTGATTCGGAGATGGAAAGTCTGGTTACATCATCGATATTTTTATCTCCGATTTTTACGGACAGGCTTTCTCTGCGCAATTTTTTTCCACCGCAGTCTGAACAGGCTTTATCTCCTATGAATTGAAGGTAATAGCGACGCATGTATTCCGATGAAGTCTCATTCATTCTTCGTTTCAGAGTTGGGATTATCCCTTCGTAGCGGGAGGAAAATTGACCGGAAGAATTTTGTGATTCCCAGTTCAGTTTGATTTTTTTATGTTTTGACCCGTACAGAATAACATCCTGGGCTGAAGCAGGCAGATCTTTCCAGGGTGTTGACAGGGAAAAATCGAATTCCAGAGCAAGTGCTTTGAGGATCCTCATCCGCCAACTGTTTCTTTTCTGACCCATAATTCCCCACGGTAAGACTGCACCTGCCAAAATCGAGAGGTTTTTATCGTGAATGATCAGATCGGGATCGAATTCCATTGTCGTTCCCAGTCCGTTGCAGGACTGACACATACCCAACGGGCTGTTGAACGAAAAATGCTGTGGTGTCAGTTCGGGATAACTGATGCCGCAATCGGGACAGGAGTTGGCTTCAGACAGAATTTCCGTATTTTTTCCATCAAAGTAGTCAATTTTAACAAAACCATTGGTCAAACGCAGCGCTGTTTCAACAGAATCGATCAATCGGCTGCGAATATCTTGTTTGATAATTATCCTATCCACGACGATATCGATGTTATGTTTACTTTTTTTATCGAGTTGGATTTCTTCACTCAATTCATGGAGTATGCCGTTGATTTTTATTCTGACAAATCCTTCATTTCTGGCTTCTTCCAATTCTTCTTTGTGTTCACCTTTACGATTTTGAACAATTGGAGCCAGGATCTGCAATTTTGTGCCTTCAGGATTAGCAAGGATATGATCTACCAGTTGATCTACGGTTTGAGAACCGACGGCTTTTCCGCAATTATAACAGTATTGATGACCGACTCTGGCAAACAGGATTCTCAGATAATCATAGATCTCTGTAACCGTTCCGACAGTTGAGCGGGGATTTTTACTGGCAGCTTTTTGTTCGATTGAAATTGCCGGTGAAAGCCCTTCCACATAGTCGATCCGCGGTTTTTCCATTTGACCGAGAAATTGACGTGCGTAGGCCGAAAGAGATTCAACATAACGGCGTTGACCTTCGGCATACAGGGTGTCAAAAGCCAGGGATGATTTCCCTGACCCGGATACACCGGTGATGACGATTAATTTATCTCTGGGCAACCTGATATCAATGTTTTTCAGGTTATGTTCCTGAGCGCCTTTGATGAATATCTCTGTTTTCATCTATTTCTTTTTTATGAATTTAATTCTCTTCCGACTCCAGTGCTTCGAGATTACGGATGAATCTGTTAATACTTAAAGAATCCTGGTATGGCGATAATTTTCTAAGCAGGTCGATGCCTTTTTGGGGTTCATCAACATATTCTGCAGCCTGAGATATAATCTGGATCAAAGAAGGATCGTAACGGTTATAATAGATGGCATTTTCCAGGTGCATGAACCCCTCATCGATCATCCCAAGCTCGAGCAAGTAATATCCTGCTTCAACATAAAGTTGGGCAAGTCCGTAATAAAACCTT
>JAFGMF010000073.1 GCA_016927675.1 Candidatus Cloacimonadota bacterium | reverse complement strand
GGGAACCGGGAAGTGAATATCTTCAAACGCCAGGTATCTGATCAGATCATAAAAAGGGTGATGGCTTTGATCACGGCTACACTGACACTATTATCTCTATTCATCTTTCTGCTGCTGCTGATTGAGCCCTTTGCTTTTGAAAAGATCCTGTTCGAAGCTGTATCGGCATACGGTACAGTAGGTCTTTCCATGGGGATAACTCCTTATTTGACGGGTGCAGGAAAATTGATCATTGTCTGTCTTATGTATCTGGGTAGGGTAGGGCCGTTAACTCTAATTTTCGCTATTTCGGCAACCCAGATGAAATCTTATTATCATTATACCGAAGAGAAAATAACCATAGGTTAACGAAGGAGAGCAAATGGCTAAGTTTGCAGTTATCGGGCTCGGTAAATTCGGGTTAAACGTAGCCACGAACCTGTATGAAAATGGTGCGGAAGTAATTGCAATAGATAATAACCAGATCCTGGTTGATGAGATCAGCGGCAGGGTTAGTGTTGCTATCAACATGAACAGTACAGATGAACGTGCGCTGAAACTAAACAGAATTCAGGATATGGATGCCGTGATCCTGGCAATCGGGAACAGTATTGAAGTTAGCGTTCTGACTGCAGTTATCCTAAAAAAACTTGGAGTAAGTAATATTTATGCCAAGGTAGACAGTAAAATTCATGGCCGGATCCTGGAATTACTCGGTATTCAGAATATCATTTTCCCGGAAGAGCAGATTGCACGTCAACTGGCAAATTCACTGCTTTCCAGCAGTGTATTGGAATACATCGATCTATCCAGCGGACACAGCATTGTGGAATTGATCGTTCCGGAAAAATGGGTCGGCAGCACTCTGCAGCAATTGGCACTTCCTACGGAAAAAGGGGTTAATATCATCGCGATAAAATATACATCGCTGAATGTGAGTGAGGAAGGGGACAACATTCTGGAAAGAAGAATCAACGACATGCCCGGAGCAAACGATATCGTTCATGAAGGTGATGTTCTGGTTCTGATCGGCCCGAAATCCAGAATCAATGATCTGATCAATGAAACAGCTCAAAAAGGATAAATAATTATGAAATCATCATTTACCAGTAAAATCCGTGTCATAATCATTCTTCTTTTTCTGATCTCACTGGTCCAGGGATTGATTATCCTGCTACGGGTAGCAAATTTTAATGATTTGAATTCTCTCAGAATGGATATCCAGAATACTATTTATATTTCAGTTTTTTTCCAGTTTTTACTCTCCATCATTCTGATTTTCTACCTACCAGTATTTCTTCATAATGCTTTTTCCGAGATCCATAACATTCTCAAAGATATATCTCAGGGAATATATACGATAGAACTGGATACAGGCAGTCTGGAGAAAAGCCTTGATAAAGAGTTTTTCGCAGTTGTTCTGGAAATTCAACGGATGCTTAAATCAGTTGTGACCTTTGATAATCTGAAAAAGGAAAAAATTGTCGAACATCACAGCCGTATCCTTTCAATTCTGAACATGACTGAAAACGGTTTTATAGTTCTGGACATGAATGGCAATATCGTTTATATAAATGACAAGGTGACAGAAAACTTCAGCGCTATCAGTGAAAAAACCAATTTACTTGATAAGAACTTTCCGCCTGAAATTGAGAACAATATTAAAAAATATGCGGTCAGCATACTTAAAAATAAAAGCAAACAGGAATATCAGCAGTTCTTTATCCCAAGTCTGAAGCGTCATATCGGTTTAAACAGTGGCATCGTCAGGGGCGCCGACGGAGAAATGAAGGGAGTGGTTCTGTCTCTTTCCAACCTGGACAGGAAAAAGAGTGAGCGACCCAAAGATAAAGAAGCGGAAAACACAACATAAAATGGAATTGATCTATCAGCAAGATTTTGGACAGCGACTTGATAAATATCTTACCGGTTTGAACATAAAAGAGTTGTATTCTCGCTCTTTGATAGATAATCTGATCGAACAGGGTAAGATCATGGTTAACGGTGATCTTGTTAAAAAAAGTCATCAGCTGAAAAGAACTGACAGAATTACAATTGAAATTCCTCCTCGAGAGAAAACATCTGCAACGGCTCAGGCGATTGATCTGAAAATAGTTTACCAGGATGAATGGATAGTGATTATAGATAAACCGGCAGGTTTAACGGTTCATCCAGCACCGGGAAATCGGGATGGAACGCTCGTTAATGCACTGGTTCATCATTTCGGCACTGCTCTTGCAGCAGGCAGTAAACCTGATCGTCCCGGGATAGTTCACCGTCTGGATAAAGATACTTCGGGATTGATCATTGTTGCCAAAGATGACAGAACACATGCATTACTGTCGCGATTGTTTCAGGAGCGGAAAATCTCAAAGACATATCAGGCTATCACAGTTGGAATTCCCCAGGAGGATCAGGGCACAATTACAACAATGATGAACAGAAGTCGGACAGATCGAAAAAAAATGGCAGTAACCCAATCAGGGAGAGAGGCTGTTACCCGGTATAAAATCAGCGAATATTTCGATTATTTCGCTCTGCTGGAAATTGATTTGATCACCGGAAGAACGCATCAGATCAGAGTTCATTTTTCCCATTTGAATTGCCCGATACTCGGTGATCGCACTTACAACAGTCTGAAACGTACGCTGAGTATGCTGCCCGGACAGGAGCAGCGAAAAGTAAAGGACCTTTTATCCGGCCATCTGAACAGGCAAGCCTTGCACTGTTCCCAATTGCGCTTCAGTCATCCCTGGCAAAACAGAGAAATGCAATTTAATTCAGAACCTCCGGAGGATTTTCAATATGCATTAACATGGTTGAGGAAACATTTCAAAGCATGAACTTAATGAAGTTGGCATATTTTTTGTCTGAAAATCTGGCAGAAGATATCGGGAGAAATTGATGAAATGTCTGAATCAGCAATCTAATCTTGAGAACTGCAACTGCACGTATTCCTGCAGTAAAAAAGGGATCTGTTGTGAATGTATCAGGTATCATCGTGAAAGGCGTGAACTTCCGGCATGTTATTTTCCTTCTGAAAATGAAAAGACCTATGATCGCTCTATCGCATATTTTGTGAGACTATATCAACAGGGTAAAATCAGATGATCTTCTTGAAAGCTGTTTCGATAATCCTCTTCAATCTGCTGATAGGCTATACGATAGTATTATCCATCAGAGCGTTTCTTTTCTTTCCCCGTCACCGGAAATACATTGGCGGGAAACCACTGCCTCTTACGCCCGGGCTTGTCTACAGAGGCAAAGAGAAATTGATCAGTAAATTGCAGGGAACACTCGATAACTACCTGAATAACTGTAAAAGCAGCAGCCCTGATACCCAGATTGCCATCTGGGAGGACAGAGTATATCAGAATTGCTGGGACAGGCTGGAATTTCTCGAAGGGATGTTCTTTCTCACTCAGGGAATGAAATCCAGACTCCGTCATTTCTTTTCTCAGATCGGTCTGGAAATAGCCAGACAGTTTCTAAGAACTTTTATTCCCTATCTTATGGAACATTTCAAGCTGGCAAGTTACATTGAGTTGCTGGACAATAAACTTGATCTAAAAGTAATATCAGGGTATTATAATCAATACATTCATAGATTTCTCTTGATCTTTTTCCTCAGTCTGAATTTTCTGATCGGACTGGTTAATATGAGTTGGTATTTAATAATAAAGTAAATGGAGTCATCATGTTTCGATTAACACTAATCACATTACTCTTCACTCTGGCAATGATATGTTC
>JAFGMF010000286.1 GCA_016927675.1 Candidatus Cloacimonadota bacterium | reverse complement strand
TTATCAACTCCACCGGGAACCAGATCACACCCGAAATTGTCACTCTTGATCAGATCTCAACAAATTTTGAAGAATATGAAGCAGAATTGATAAAAGTATTGGCTGTGGATTTTACTGATACCGGCACCTTCCAAACCGGTCAGGTTTATGAAGTCACCGATGCCAGCAGAGCTACAGGAAATTTCAGAACAACTTTCTATGATGCTGATTATATCGGTACGGCAATTCCATCTATTTCTGTAAATTTAACTGTTATCTGCAATTCAAGATCTGACGGTGAATTTATCACAAGTCGTTCTCTTGCAGATATTGAACCTGCTTCCGGTGATGAGACGATAACCGTTCTCATCCCAAACGGTGGAGAAATGTGGTATCAGGGAACATCTCAGACGATCTCCTGGGCGTCCTATAATTTTACCGGAGATGTTATCATTGAACTTCTTCAAAACAGCAGCAATCCTGTAATATTGATCTCTTCCACAGAAAATGATGGTTATTGGACCTGGGATATCCCAACTGATCTGCCAGTAGCAGACAATTATTCCATCAGTGTCTCCGATGTTGATGATGGTGATCCGGCTGATGAAAGTGATGCTTATTTTTCCATTCTGGAACAGGTACCTCAACCCGATCAGGGTGACGTAATTATCACTGAAATTATCCAGAATCCGGCAGCAGTGGCAGATGACGCTGGAGAATGGTTCGAACTATACAATACAACCGGAATTGCGATTGATATCGATGGTTGGATAATCCGAGACGCTGATAATGATGAGCATATCATTACCAATGCTTCACCTCTGATTATCATGCCATACGATTATCTTGTTTTAGGTATAAATGCAGATGAACAAACAAATGGTGGAGTTTTGGTGGATTATCAGTATTCAACCTTTACTCTGGCTAATGGCGAGGATGAAGTAATCCTTTTCTGGGTTGATGGTACTACTGAAATTGACCGGGTAGAATACGACGATGGAGTAACTTTCCCAGATCCTAACGGAGCTTCAATTGCTTTGAATCCTTATTTCATGAATTATGAAGATAACGATCTGGGCACTAACTGGTATACATCTTATACTGTTTACGGTGATGGCGACATGGGCACCCCGGGTGAAGAAAATCCCGAACCACCTATTTACCCTGAAGCCCCATCCTCACCTCAGCCAGCAGACGGATCAACAGACATAGAGATCGATCCAATCCTGACCTGGGTCAATGGAGACTTCACCCAGACTATAGACCTTTACTTTGGTACAGAGGATCCACCTGTAACAATGGTACTTGATAATGTTACTGCTGTAGAAACTTATACACCGGAAACTCTGCTGGAAAACACCACTTACTACTGGCAGGTGATCTGTCGAAATTCTTTTGGTGATACCGAAGGCGATATCTGGAATTTCACCACCGAAAGCACGGCCTGGGAAGAAAATCAAATCCCGGGATCAACTAGTTTAATCGGGAATTACCCTAATCCCTTTAATCCAAGCACAGTGATCAATTTCACTTTGGCAGAAAACACAAAAGTAGCTCTCGATATCCTGGACATTCGCGGAATTTTGATAACTACGATTGTGAATGACTATTTAACTGCAAATTCTTACAGCCTTACCTGGACAGGAGTTAATGATAAAGGCGAGAAAGTTCCGAGCGGTGTTTATCTTTACCGATTGAAAACAGCTGATTCATCCCAAGTAAGGAAAATGTTGCTGTTAAAATAAACTGAGGATTTACTATGATCGAAGCGCTCTGTTTTTACGGAGCGCTTTTTATATTTCTGCTTTGATCAGAAAGAATATTCCTATGCCAATAAAGACAAGATTAGGCAACCAGGCTGCAATTATCGGACTGAGTAATCCATTGTATCCAAGACTCTGACATATCCTGAGAGCTGATAAATATAAGAAACAGACAAGCAGACCGATACCGAAAATCAAACCTCTGCCTTTCCCGCGGGTAGATGCTGACACAAGTGGTACACAAAATAAAAGAATTATCAGATTGGCAAACGGAAAAGATAATTTCAGATTCAATTCTACTAATTCCTTGTTATAATTCTCACCAATTTTTTTTAACCTTTCGATATATTCCTTTAACTCGAAATAACTCATAGATAATGGTTTTTTTGCACTTTTAATAAAATCCTGAGGAGTTACATTCACTTCCGGAATTATCGTTGAGTCTCTAAAAACTGCAGAGATGAATTCGCCCTTGTCAAAATTTCTGATATAACAATCATAAAAAACCCACTCGTCGTTTTGCCAGAATGCATTAGAGCTGGTGATTTTCCTTGTTATCTCACCTGTGAAAGCCTGAAAAGTTGTTATATCTATAGTTTTTAACAGATTTCGATAGCCATCAAAAAAACCGATATAATAAAGATTATTATCAGAGCCAAGATAATGAATATGTGAACGCATTTTCTTATCTTCTACTTTCTGTCCCTTGATTTTTTCCTGATAGATATAATCCCGGTATTCTTCAGCTTGAGGAAGATAATGATCTCCGGTAACAAGCATAAAAATACTGAATAAGAAACCAATCCAAAAAAGAGGGGTCACCATCCTGATCACGCTGATACCGGCTCCCCTGATCGCAATTGATTCGTTATACTTCGAGAGGGTATTCATCAGAAACAAACCTGAAAGCAGTACTATAACCGGAGATGTAAGAACAAACAGATAGGGCAGTCTTAACACAAAGAACAGGATGATATCTTCAGTATCCGCACTTTTACGGATCAATCTGGGTAAACGATCCGAGATATCCACAACTAAAAAAAGTACAGAAAAGGCAAAAATGATGATCAGGAATGTTTTAATGTATTCTCTGATTATATATCTGTCTAATAATCTCATTGCAGTCTGATCCTTCGGGCTATCTTCTGGAGAAATCCCTGAATGTTGATAAATTTAAGTTCTTTTACCGAAATTATGATCAGATAAATTCCCAAAATCGCAAAGATGATATTCGATATCCACATCGCAATAAAAGGAGAAATAACACCCTTATCTGCCAATTCTTCACCCAGAGTAAGCGTCCCATAATAAATGAGAAAAACAAAGGAGCTTACTGTGAAAGCCATCCCAATTCCACTGGTTCTGGTCATCATACCGATTGGAGCTCCGATCAGAACAAAAATCAGACAGGCAACTGCAATCGAGTATTTTTTATGGAGCTCAACAAGGTATTTATTGATATCATTTTCGACTTTTTCCAAACGATCTGATTCGATTTTCAGCATGTTCTGGTTCTTTTTCAGATTTCTTTTACGCTCATTCTCCAATTCTCTCTCGGTTGCATATTGATGCTTCAATGAGTCAGATTCAAGAATTGCAATTTCATTTTTGATCGTTTTTATATTCTGGATGATTATATCCTTTTCCTGACTCCTTGTCTTGACGATCTTCTGCATCGCTTTTGAACTCAGTTCTCGGTCACCCCGGTAATCAGAACCCTCCTCATTCAGCTGATAGCCGAGATCAGGAAGATTCAGAACAAATCTTTTAAATGAACTTAACTGATAGCTTGCAGGATCGGTATTATCCCGCTCATGCATCTGCCCGTCATAGAGATATGCCTTCAGACTGTTACCCCCATTTCTCAATTCAATGTTACCCCGGGCAGCCGTAATAGTCTGAGGAAATTTCGTTCCCTCCCGCACATAAATGATGATTCCCAGAAGTTGATCTTCTACCCTGTCTTTTGCATAGATAGTGTAGTTTTTTAAAGATGTGAACGTTCCCGGGACAATTGCTGTCACAGGCCTGCGATAGTTTGCTTTGATCATCAGATTTTTTAACTTATGATTTGTTTCCGGCAAGATCGAATTGTTGAAATAAATCATAAACAGAGAAAGAAAAACTGCAGCAATCACGGTTGGTCGCATAAGAGTATAAACATTTATCCCGCAGGATTTAAAAGCAACCAGCTCGTTATCAACTGAAAAACGACCGAAAGACATGATTGATGCCAGCAAAACAGCCATAGGAACCGTTAAAGCCAGCATGAAAGGTAAGCTGAGCGAAAAAATCGAGATAATGGTGAAAACATCCAGTTTCTTCTCGATAATGAGATTGAGAAGATCGATCAATTTATCGAGAAGCATCACAAAAGTTGTTACCATTAAAGATACCAGAAATGGTGTAATATTTTCTTTAAGAATATAACGTTCCAGTATTTTCATGCTAATTTTTATCCTGTTCCTGTTCAGTTAAAGCGATAAATTCTGATTCGTTAATGATTTGAACGCTACCGAGTGCTTCTGCCTTGTTCAGTTTGGATCCGGGGTTATCACCCACCAGCAAATAATCAAGATTGCGACTCACACTGGTTAGCACTTTCCCACCAAGAGATTCGATCAATTCTTCAATTTCTTTTCTGGGATATGACGGCAAAGTTCCGGTTATTAAAAAAGTCTTCCCGGATAGTATCTCTTTTTTTATTGTCTCCTCTCTCTGCAAATTAACCCCAGCATGATCAAGGGCTTCTATCATTTGCAAATTTATCGGATCATGAAGAAATTCATACAAGGAATTCGCAATCTTTTCGCCAATTTCAGGAACTGCCAGAAAGTCCTCCGGCTCAGCTATCAACATCTCTTCTATACTGGAAAACTTCTCTGTTAATAACTTTGCTGTACGCTCTCCAACATACCTGATCCCCAATCCAAACAGGATTTTATGGAATTTCTGCTGTTTTGATTGCTGTATCGCACGGCGAAGATTTTCCACAGATTTGTCAGAATGCTTGTCCAAATCTTTCACTTTATCATAATTCAGATAAAAAATATCCTGAATATTACTGATCAAACCATGCTCCAATAACTGATTGATCCTGGCTTCACCCAATCCTTCGATATCAACAGCATCGCGGGAAGCAAAGTGCTGAATTTTGGCTTTGATCTGTGCCGGGCAGTTGATATTATGGCAATAGATGATTTTCCCGTGTTCTTCGCTGCTCAGTACGGATCCACACGCCGGACAATGAGTAGGAAATTCTATCGGTGCTGCATTTTCCGGTCTCTTGTCCTGTTCAAGTCCGATAATCTTGGGGATGATCTCACCTGATTTGATTATTTTTACCATATCCCCGATTCTTATCCCCAGTCGGGTTATCTCATC
>JAFGMF010000072.1 GCA_016927675.1 Candidatus Cloacimonadota bacterium | reverse complement strand
TCATCTGCTGTTTTTGTATTTATTTTCTGGATGCCAATAAATTATTGCATGATCAGAAGCATTTCTGTACTCTAAAAATTCTCAGTTCGGAAGAACTTTTAATATGATATCCGTTCTGTAAATATCTGGATTATCTCAACGATGATCAGGCAATATATCTGATCATCGATGTTGATTTTTATTCTCACTTATAGCGCAGTTCTTCACCAGAATTTATTGATATCTTTCCGTACTGCTAGATATCAACTCAGATTAAAATGAGTCAGTGTTTTTTTAATAGAACTGCTTTTTTTTCTGCTATCTTGTACGAGGACAGTACTGCCTTTTAAGCCAACTGCTGAGACCGTCAAGGCCGGGGAAAAGGACTCTTTCGGTGATATTAGCCTGGTCGAGTTTATCCCTGATTTCCCATTTCAATTCAGCAGGAATAATTATCTTTCTCCAGCAATCTTTCATATCATTAAGCCAGTCATCCAAAGCAAGACTTGGTTGGGATGACAAAGAGAAAAAAGCAAATTGATTAATAAAGCGATCATCAATTGAAGGTGGTTCCATGAACAGAAAGAAATCACCTTCGCAGGCAAGTTCGCTTAGGTCGGCAAAAGTCTCCACATGATTAAGTAACATTTTTACCGTAAAAACATTTGCTCCTTCGGTATTCAGTTCTTTTTTCAGTCTTTCAGGAAGTTTTTCATGGATTTTGAGATAATCAACAGCCCAAATAACTCCATCCATGTCATATTTGTCAACATTTTCTGTAGCAAAATGCATGGCTACCAGGGGTGAATAAGTCCAATCGAGCAATCTGGTAGGCAGTCCATGATGCTGTGCAACAGACAGCCAATGCCAGATCGAATCTTTCTCAACAACATCCTGATGAGCATATTTACTGAAATTTCTAAGCAAATGATGTTCCAACCGGGAATAATCTCCACCCAATCTCATCAAGGTAGTTTCAAGTTTAAATTTTTCATCAGATAGACCCCGAAAGGCAAATCTTGATCTGAATCTACCCAGATCAGGATTCCAGGAATCTTCGAAAAGTTTATCCTGAAGATCATTCCAACCATTTGTTCTGACAATGTTTTCCATGATTTATTATTCCTCAATCTAATTTACTGATAAATGTTTTTACATCAATAAAATTATAATGTAAACGCCAGAGTGGATCAAAAGATTGTCCCGTTGAATCCCTGAGTTCAAGATGCAAATGAGATGCTTTACCGCTTTCTTTGGCATTTCCCGTCATCCCGGTCAGGCCAACCGGATCAGAACTTGAAACTATATCTCCAGGCTTTACATAAATTTCAGTCAAATGGGCATACAGGCTTTCGATACCTTCAGGATAAAGAATCCTGACCACTTTGCCATATTTCACATCAACGCTGTCTGGAGAATTATCATATTTCAAACAGGGAATTTTAATAGAGAAATTGTCATCCCCGCTTGTTTCTGTAACGATCCCGAAATCTGATAAAGGGAAAACGGGAGTGTTTTCGGGAACAAAGAAATCAAGTCCTTCGTGAATCCGAGGGCAGTTTTCACTTCTTCTGGGTGAACCATAGTAATCCTGCCTGAAATCATGAACAAATTCACCGATCAGTTCGTCGAAACTTCGCCCGTCATTGAATGGGCTTTTATATCTGAACAGGTTATCAATATAATTTGTAGTAAGAAGGACAATGGTATCTTGTAAGGTCATTGCATTTATCATCTTCAATGAATCATCCTGATAATCGAATATTTTAACCTGATCAAATCTGTTGTGAAGCTCTAATATTTCCATTATACATAGAGAAATAATAATCAGTAGAATAACTATAAGGGAGATCGCCCATTTAACCTTGTTCATTCAATTCATCCACCTGCCTGAAATATCTTGGGTAAAAAAAGATCAGCCTGTAAATTTGGCAATACTTTTACCAAATTAGCTGGATAAATCCAAATAAAATAAGATTTAATCATTATTCTTGACAGTAGAACAGAGGTGTAAATATTTTGTTCGGTCTCGATCATCTAGTACAAAATTAAAGGAGATAGAATGAAGACGGTTGCACCAAAAGCTGGTGAAATCAAGCAGGACTGGTATTTGATTGATGCTGAAGATCAAGTACTTGGCAGACTTGCTACCAGAATAGCCTCTTTACTTAGAGGCAAACATAAACCAATTTTCAGTCCACATCTTGACGTAGGTGATTATGTTATCGTGATCAATGCGGACAAGATAAAACTTACCGGCAGTAAAGAATTACAGAAGATCTACAAGCGATACAGCGGTTATCCTGACGGTCTGAAGGAAATTCCATTCAAAAAGATGCAGGAGCATAATCCGGAACATATCATTATTCATGCAGTCAAGGGAATGCTTCCAAAAAATATTCTGGGTCGCAAATTGATCCAGAAATTAAAAGTATATCCGGGAAATGATCATCCCCATATTGCCCAGCAACCTCAGTCACTTGATCTGAATAAATAGGAGGAAAATAGATGCAGTATTTTGATGCCATTGGCAGAAGAAAAAATGCCATTGCCCGGGTCAGACTTACGCCGGGAACCGGAAAAAGATTAGCAAATAAAAGAACAATGAAAAATTACCTGTCCAGAGAAACTCTGGAAATGATTGTTGAACAGCCATTGGCTCTGGTTGGATTATCAGACAAGGTAGATATAAATGTAAATGTGACCGGTGGTGGTCTTTCCGGGCAGGCAGGAGCCATCAGGCTTGGAATTTCCAGAGCGTTGATCAAATATGATGAAGAATTAAGATCTTCTCTTAAGCAGAAGGGATTTCTCACCCGTGATCCGCGAATGGTAGAAAGAAAAAAACCTGGTCAGCCAAAAGCCAGAAAGAGATTCCAGTTCTCAAAACGTTAAAGAAATATATCAATACTGATCTGTCGGTGCAAGGCGGTGTTCGGTTATAGCCGGATTGAATTGCAATCAAGTCAGATCGGAAAAAACTAACCGTATAAGGAGAATGAAATGTCAGTTGTGACAATGAAACAACTCTTGGAAAGTGGAGTTCATTTTGGACATCAAACCCATAAATGGAATCCCAAAATGGACAAATACATCTTCATTAAAAGGAATGGTATCCATATCCTTGATCTTAAACAAACGCTTGATGCAGTCAACGAAGCTTACATGTTTATCAAGGAAATTGTCAGCAAAGGCGAGACGGTTCTGTTCGTGGGAACCAAAAAGCAGGCTAAGGAAGCAATTGAGCAAGCTGCCAAAAAAAGTGGATCTTTCTATATCAGTAATCGCTGGTATGGGGGGATGTTAACCAATATGCAGACGATCAGGCAAAGTATTGAGAAACTTGATTATTACGAGCAGATAGTTGAAGAGGGCACGATTAACAGTTTTACCAAACTGGAAGCTTCCAAAATGCGACGAAGATATGAGAAGATCAACAATGCTCTGCAGGGTATCAGGGCAATGGATAAACTTCCCGGTGCCGTGTTTATCGTTGATATTCTGAAAGAGGGTATTGCTTTGAATGAAGCCAGGAAGTTGAATATCCCGATAGTCGCCATGGTTGACACCAATGCAGATCCCGAGCTGGTTGATTATGTCATACCCGCTAATGATGATGCGATCAGGGCAATTTGTTTGAT
>JAFGMF010000071.1 GCA_016927675.1 Candidatus Cloacimonadota bacterium | reverse complement strand
TTCCTTTCTCTCAAATATCAGTTTGAATATGGATCTTATTTCAGAAAATATGATCTTGATTTTGATCCATTTTATATCGGTGGCTATGATAGCTTCCTCGGAGCATATTCAAGAGAAAGAAGTGCGCCTATTTATAAAATCAACACTCTGGCATTTAGATTTAAAATTATGGAAAAACTGTTTGCTGATTTTCAATATAATGTCTTGAATCTGGGGAATAGTGACGTCTGGCTTCCTGAAGAGAATTTATACCATGGTTTCGGCGTTAAAATCGGTTACGACAGCCTGATCGGTCCACTGCGTTTTGCTGTTGCCTGTGATCAGGATCTGGATCTGTATTATTATCTGAATATCGGATATGATTTCGATGCATTTGAATATTCCCGAAGATGAATTCAGCTGTCGTAAACATCTACTAGCAAAAATAACCGGATAATTTTTTTTTACAACTTACAGGATCATGATATAGATCAACCTTGATAATGAGTCCTTCCTGGAGAATAAGGATTTTTGAAGGTCGAAATGAAAAAGCATTGAATGATAATAAATATCGTGATCAAGATTATTCATGGGAATTTTATCCATTTAAATAATTATTGACCCTACAGAGGTGAATATTTTTTTTACAAAAGAAATTGTTTAATTGATAAGAAAAGGGTATTTTTTTTATA
Organism: Candidatus Cloacimonadota bacterium; assembly: GCA_016927675.1. Classification (GTDB taxonomy): domain Bacteria; phylum Cloacimonadota; class Cloacimonadia; order Cloacimonadales; family TCS61; genus JAFGMF01. Next base: position 10,656 of record JAFGMF010000071.1, on the reverse strand, counting down.
ATTTGATCTAAGAAGATGGAGGTTAGATGGGCACAAAAGTAAAAGAACCAGCAAAGCCCAGAGATAAAGGAATATTTCCGGTAATACCTTTAAGAAATGTAATTGTAGTTCCCAATACGATCACGCCCTTACTGGTAGGAAGGTTTGCTTCCATTCATGCCGCAGAAGCGGCTCTGACGTCGGAAAGAAGAATCATCTGCGTTGGGCAGAAGTTTAATACTGAATTTGATGAAGATCCCCGGGCAAAAGAATTATACCGAATGGGGACAATTTGTAATATTCTGCAAGTGCTCAAACTGCCAGACGGTAATTTAAGGCTGTTAGTCGAAGGTGTTCATCGTACACAGATTGAGCAGTTCAGACGGACAAAGAACTATCTGGAAGCCAGAGCATTTCGGAAAGATAAATCCATTACTGGTGATAAATTTGAGCTGGAAGCCCTTACGCGCTCATTTCGCAAGGCTTTCACTCAGTATGTGAAACTTAATAAAAGCATTCCGGAAGAAGCTATGATACCTCTGCATGAGAGTTCACGCCCGGACGAGTTTTTCTATTTTGCCTTGGCAAATCTGCAGATAGATACCCGGAGGAAACAGAAATTATTCGAAGTTGACGACCTTTATCAGTCAGTAGATCAGATCTTCAAACTGACCAATGAAGAGATTCAGATTCTCAGGCTGGAGAATAAAATTGATGGTACGGTAAAGAATAAGCTGAATAAATTACAGAGAGAATATTATCTCACCGAACAGTTGAAAGCTATTAACAAGGAACTGGGTATTAGCCGGGAAGAAAAGACTGACCTGCTGGATTTCAAGAAAAAGATCGAGGCCACTCCACTTAGTCCTGAAGCAAGAATTAAAGCTGATGAAGAATTGAAAAAACTCAGCACGCTGAATAATTTTTCTCCCGAATATTCAGTAGTGCATTCATATTTAACCTGGATCCTTGATCTTCCCTGGGATGAACCTGTCCTGAAAAATTTTACTCTGAAAGATGCGGAAAATATCCTTGAAGAAGATCATTACGGTTTGCAGAAAGTTAAAGAAAGAATCCTCGAGTATCTGGCTGTAGTTAAACTGGCAAGCAAAGTCAAGGGTCAGATCCTCTGCTTTGTCGGTCCACCCGGCGTAGGTAAAACATCTCTGGGAAAATCTTTAGCCAGAGCGATGGATCGGAAATTCGTTCGACTTTCTTTGGGCGGAGTACGAGATGAAGCTGAGATCAGAGGACATCGCAGAACTTACGTAGGAGCATTGCCGGGAGTAATTATCCAGAGCCTGAAAAAAGCAGGTACTAAAAATCCATTGATCATGATGGACGAGATTGATAAAATGAGCATGGATTTTCGAGGAGATCCTGCCTCTGCTCTGCTAGAAGTTCTCGATCCGGAGCAGAACAACAGCTTTCGTGATCATTATCTCGATTTCTGCTATGATCTTTCTCAGGTTATATTCATTACTACCGCCAACACACTTTCCTCCATTCCCCGGCCGCTTCTGGACAGGATGGAGGTGATCGATATTCCCGGTTATACAACTTACGAGAAAACACAGATTGCACTCAGACATCTGATCCCAAAGGTCATTACTGAACACGATGTGGAAGGTAAGGTAGAACTTAATTATCAGCAGACGACCATTGAAAAGATCATAAGCCTTTATACCCGCGAAGCGGGAGTTCGAGAGCTGGAAAGACAGATTGCCAAGATTTTACGCAAAGTCGTTAAAGGTGTTGTGGAAAGAAAAACTAAATCAAAATTGACTATTCGACCTCAAGATCTGGAAAAATACCTGGGAGTTGCGAAGCATCTGTATTCGGAAGTGAACAGAAAGGATGCGGTGGGGATCGTAACAGGACTTGCCTGGACAGCATATGGCGGCGAGACGCTTCAGATTGAAGTGATCAAGATGAAAGGTGAAGGCAAATTAAAATTAACCGGTCAACTGGGTGAAGTGATGCAGGAATCGGCACAGGCAGCTTTCAGTTATGCCAGATTACATGCAGTCAGATTCGGGATAAGAGAGGATTTTTATAAAAACACCGATCTCCATCTGCACATCCCGGAAGGGGCTATTCCCAAAGATGGTCCATCGGCAGGTGTAACGATGGCTACTGCGATAATTTCTATTCTTTCTGGAAACAAGATCAGACATGATCTGGCCATGACTGGTGAAATAACTTTAACCGGACAGGTATTACCGATCGGAGGTTTGCCGGAAAAATTGATCGCTGCCAAAAGAGCCGGAATTTATAATGTCATCATACCAAAAAAGAATGATTCCAATCTGGTTGAAGTTCCGCAGGAAATCAAAAAGGGATTGAACATCATTCTTGTTGATACGGTTGACGAAGTGCTGGACAAAGCATTGATAGCTGAATAATGAATTTTCAGATTCTGGATAGAATGGAATTATCAGACGGATCATTACGATATCATCTTTACATTCCGAGTTCAGAACTGATTTTTGTGGGCTATATTCTGGAAAGTTTTGAAGGCTGGTGCTATTATACGAACAGGAAGGATAAAGATAATCTGCTACAGATCGAAATACCGGCAGATTATCAAGATTCCGTGAAAGAGCTTCTTGATTTTTTAAGTAATTGGGATTATAGATTATCAAGAAAATTAAAGGAGGATATCTTATGATTAAGAAATCTGTATTGATGGTATTCATTCTGTTTCTTACCTCAGGTTTGTATACAGATGTTCAGATCACTAAAAAAGTGGAAGTATATTTTCCCCGATTCGGGACATACAGAGCAACCGTAAATGAGTTTCTGCAGAAATCGCTGCATAACGAAAAAAGCGTAAGCAGTGTTAAAGGTGAAGGATTTCTGGGTAAACTTATCGCCGGATTTTTCCCGCAGGGGATGCAGGCCCAGATTATCAATCTCAACGAAAAGGCAGTATTCTCTCTTGATTACGATAAAAAAGAGTATACCCGCCTTTCCCTGGAAGATTTATTCGCTGCAGATGAAGATGACGATATGGATGAAATTGAAGAATCTGACCCCGAACCAGATCATAACCGTAAAGTCCTGCGTCAGGAATTAAAAGTGATTGACAAAGGTAAAACCGGAACGTTGAATTCTTTCGAAACCCAAGGTTATCATATTATCTACATTTATGAAACTGAAGAGATCGAAACCGGAAAGATTCATACAGACAGTCTTTTTGTAGATGTGAAAACAACTGTCAAAAATGCCGAATTCGAAAAAGCCGACAAGGAAATTGCCGAATATCATCGGGAATTCGTCAAATCAATTGGAATGGATCAGAATGATGAAAACGCACAAGAATTACTCGGACTGGAATGGCTCAATATTCTTAGGTCAATGGATCAGGAATCAAGCTCAACAGACACTGATTTTGATTACGGAAAACTTAAGAAAATAAAAGGCAGACCGGTTCTGATTGATGGCACATTTTTCTCCAGAGATCTGGAAAACAGCCCGGAAGTGAAACCGAAAAAATCACCTCTCGGTTTTGGCGGATTAAAAAAATCTCTGGTTAAATCTGTTGAAGATAAAGTTTCCGGTTCAGACCAGCAGAAAGCTGCTTATAAGCAGGTCATGAATTACAGAGTTGAAACAGTTTCCGTTTCCCTGGATAAACTCGGAGCAGATGTCTTTTCAATCCCTGATGACTTCAAGGAGAAAAAAGGATATCAACGAAAATAGAAATATCTGAAATTAAACATATTCAAAACAGGAAAGTGAAAACTTTCCTGTTTTTTTTATATTAAAATAATGCGATTAAAATGACAAAAATATTGATAAAGTTAATCAATATATTAATATATTTAATAAATAGATTGACATAATAAATAAAGACATGTTTTTGGGAATTGAATTGGAGGCAATATGAACAGGCAATTGAAAAAGTGTCCTGTCTGCAACGGGGAGCTGGAAGTAATAGAGTATCAATGTTCCCGTTGTCAGACATCAATCAGAGGCAGATTCAGACTGGGTGATCTTGCTTCTCTGAATTTAAAGCAGCAGGAGTTCGTCAAAGTTTTCATCTGTTGTGGCGGCAACATTAAAGAAGTGGAAAAAACACTGGGGATTTCATATCCCACAGTCAAGAACCGGTTGGGTGAGATTTCCGATATCTTGTGTCCATCTAAGGAAGCAGATCCAAGTCTGCCTGACCTGTTGCTAGCGGACATCGAGAGTGGCAAGATAACTGTAGATGAAGCTTTGGAAAAATTCAAAAAAAGGAGATAAGATGGAAATGCAGTATGAAGGGAAACTGAATTTTGCTACCAGAAGTGATCTGCTGGTAAATTTCAGATCTGCAAATATCGGTTTAAAGATAGAGGGTTGGTCTCGGGAAGATTCTGTCATGGAGATCAAGATATTTTTTCGAAGTAAAAAGGATGAAGCCTTTGATCCGAAATCTCTGATAAAATCAACCTATGATGACAAGAAGAATGAACTCAACCTGGAAATTCCGGATTTAGATGAAATCAAAGATCTTGATGCGGAACTAGTATTTAAAATTCCGCAGACTTCGGAGATAAATGCAGAATTGATTAATGCACCTTTACGAATCACAGGTTTACATGGGATCCAGACCGTTAAAACAAAGAACGGGCAGGTAAAAATACTCGATATTGATGGCGATATTTTTCTTAGTACTGAAAACGGTCCGATTTATCTTAATCAGATCAAGGGAAATATCCATTTGGATGCTGAGAACAGCCCTGTTAAGATATCAGAATCCGCTGGGAATGTGAAGATCAAACTTGAAAACGGAATTCTAAAACTGATAGATAGTTCCGGAAAACTGCAGGTCAACGCAGTGAACGGACCAGTCCGTATCCTCAATGCTCGTTTTGAAAAAGCTGCGATCGAGAACATAAATGGTCAGATCTATTATGAATTCGGAGAGCTGGAGCAAGGTGAATTCAGTTTGTGTAATAAGCAGGGTAAGATCAATGTAATTATTCCAGACAGTATCCAGTATGATATTTCAGCCAGGAACAGGTTGGGTAAGATAAGTATCGGATTGGATGGAGAATATGAACAGGAACGGGAAGGTGATCAATATCATTTACAGATGTTGAAGGGAACGGGCAAGGTAGAGATCCGGATCGAAAATCAGCTTGGCGGGATCAGCATTTTGAACAGCCCGGTAAATAATGATGTCCATGTCGACTTTAAAGATGCTTTTGACAGGATAATGGAAAAAATACCGGAAGATATCAAGGAAAAAGTCAGGAGTAGTATTACTCAAGTTAAGGGAGAGCTTGAAGACATTAATTTTTCTGAGATTGAAGATAAAATGCAGAAAGGATTCAAGAATATCGAAACTACTATATCCGATGAGTTGAAAAAAGATAAATACCAGCACATGGCTGATAAGATCAAGGACAATGTTAATCAGATAATTGAGAGGATTAAAATCCACAAGAATCAGTCTGATTCCTCTGAAGAGCAGAATAACGATCTGCAAAGAAAAAAAATACTCAAAATGCTCGAGGAAGGCAAAATTACCGTAGAGCAGGCTGAAAAACTTCTGCTGGCCTTGGAGTCGAAGAAATGAATGAAAGAAGGAAAATCCTTGAAATGATTGCATCCGGAAAGATCAACGCAGAAGCCGGGGATAAATTATTGAGATTTCTTAATCAGAGAGAGCAAAATCTCAAGGAAGGATTACGATTTCATTTGATCATAGAAAAAGAAGGAAAACAGCAGCCAGTCTTTCAACTATCTTTTCCGCTGATATTCACAGAAACTGTTGCCCGGATAATTCCAAACCGGCTGATCGTGAAAAGTTATCTGGCTGATACCGGATTTGATCTTGGCTCAATCAACTGGAAACAGATATTACAGACTGCTGCTGTTGGTGAGGTTGGTGATCTTTTCAATCTGGAAATGGAAAGCAGTAGTGCAGAACATTATATGTTAAGGATTTTTGTAAGCTGAGAAACCTCGGGTAGTTTTTTATTTAAGATGGGACCGGATTGAATGCCGGTCTTTTTTTTATTTGTTTCAGTTTTGAAAAAGTTTATAATATTAAAAAAAATGGAGTTAACTGGAAAAAGTGTTGTTAGTGAAAGCTCCATAATTCTTTATGATGGATTGATGGAATAGCATTATCCGTTTGATCCGTGAAATATTGCTGAAATTATTGGGAGAGGATATATGTCTTCGATATACGATATCAAGGTGACCAGAATAACCGGAGAAGAGATTCAATTAAGTGAATATAAGGGTAAAGTGCTGTTAATTGTTAATGTTGCCAGTAAATGTGGTTTTACACCGCAGTATGATGGTTTGCAGGCATTGTACGAGAAATATCGGAATCAGGATTTTGAAATTCTTGGATTCCCGGCCAATAATTTTCTTCATCAGGAACCGGGATCAAACACGGAAATACAAAATTTCTGCAGATTGAATTATGGCGTTACTTTCCCTCTGTTTGCAAAAATCTCGGTCAGGGGTAAACAGATACATCCTCTATATGAATACTTGACAAAGAAAAAAACCGATCCTGAATTTGCTGGCGGGATAAAGTGGAATTTTACGAAATTTCTTGTTGATCGCTCAGGAAATATTGTCGGTCGATTTGGCAGCAGGATCGAGCCTCTCAGTGAAGATATCCAGGATGCTCTGGAGAGGATCATATCATGAGAATAAAATTTTTTTCAATGCTTATGTTTCTGAGCATATTTATTTTTTCCTGTCGGAGGGATATGATGCAAACAGTTGATTATGTTGATTTGAACAGGTTTATGGGTGACTGGTATGTGATTGCAATAATCCCTAATTTCGTGGAAAAAGATGCAGTTAACGGAATCGAATCATATTCACTGCGGGAAGACGGAGATGTGGATATTGAATATACATTTTCCAGAGGTGAACTTGGGAAAAAAGTGAAGAGGATGACTGCCAGAGCATTTATTCACGATCGGAAAAGCAATGCGGAGTGGAGAGTCAGATTTTTCTGGCCTGTAAAATTTCCCTATCTGGTAATTGATCTGGATGATGAATATAATTACACTGCGATTGGTGTACCTAATCGAAAATATTTATGGATTATGGCACGCACATCGAGTATCTCTGATGAAACTTACGAGGCAATTCTCGAACGTTTACAAGGTAAGGGGTATGATATTGAAAAGATCAGAAAAATGCCTCAGCGATGGGATATGGGGTCGAAATGAAAATTAGATATATTGACGGAAATAGGCTATACAATGCTTTTCTGGCTGGTGGAGCTGCTGTGATAAGTCAGCAGGATTACTTGAACAAGATCAATGTTTTTCCTGTTCCTGATGCTGATACCGGTACTAATCTTGCCTCAACGATGCGCTCGATTATCGAGGGAAGTCGTTTGTATCGATCTCTGAAGAAAACTGCCCGTTCGATAGCTGATTCAGCTCTGATTGGAGCACGTGGTAATTCCGGGATAATTTTTGCACAGTTCATACATGGGTTGAGTATGGAGATGGAAGACGGCAACAGGACTAATGTGAGAGATTTTGCTAAAACAGCCAGGTCTTCTTTGAAGTATGTTTATGAATCAATCATGGAACCTGTTGAAGGTACTATGATCACTGTGATCAAGGACTGGGTAAACAGTCTTGATGAGCAGAGTAGCCGGACAACGGATTTTTCCAGCCTGATAGCCGAGACTTTAAAAGTTGCCAGAAAATCACTGGCTGATACTCCTAAGAAGTTGAAAGTACTTGCCGATGCCGGGGTTGTTGATGCCGGTGGTAAAGGTTTTGTGGATTTTCTGGAAGGTATCTGGGAGTTTATTTCACGGGGAAAATTGAAACGGGTATATAATTTGGAGCAGTTACGGGGGATAACAATAGAACCGCTTGATCATGTAAGAGATCATTTAACCGGACCAAGATTTTGCACAGAGGCTGTTATAAGTAATTGCCGGCTCAGTTTACCCAGGTTCAGAGAAAAGATAAAAAATTATGGTGATTCTCTGATCATTGCAGGTTCTCCAGAAAAAATGAGGATTCATATCCATTCTGATGATCCGGCACAATTATTTTATCAAATCAAAAACTGGGGAGTCATATCACAGTTAAAAGTCGATGATATGCAGAAACAGTTTGAGGTCAGTCATCAGCGTAAATATCCGATTGCGCTGGTAACCGATACTTCCTGTGATCTTCCCGAAGAAATTATATCTTCTTACCAGATCCAGAGAATTCCATTTTCATTAAGCTTCGGAGATAATCTTTTTCTTGATAAGATCACGATTACGCCGGAACAGTTTTATGAAATGCTGAAAAATAACAGGAATCATCCCACCAGTTCTCAACCAAGCCGGCAGACGATCCAGAATTTTTATTCATTTTTGACGAGTCATTATCGCGATATTGTAGCCGTACATATATCTGATAAATTAACAGGGATATACCAGGCAACAAAGTCAGTTGCAGAAAAGTTTGAAAATAACAACATCTCTGTGATCAACTCCAGGCAATTGACGGTTTCCCTCGGATTAATTGTGTTAAGAATAGCGAAGGATATTGCCGCGGGTAAGGATTTTAACGAGATAAATCGTCTCGCAGATGAGTATATCAGCAAAACTGATATTTTCGTAGATGTAAATACCTTGAAATACATGGTAAGAGGAGGTCGGGTCAGTCCTTTTAAAGGTGCATTGGCAGGGCTTCTCAATTTGAAACCGATTGTATCTTTGGATGCTGAAGGTAAAGCGGCAGCTTACGGAAAATCTTTCAGTCGCAGAGTTAACATGAAGAAGATAACAGCTATTATTGAGAACATAGCCAGAAAAAATGCTCTCTGGAATTATGCTATTGTTCATGCTCAAGCAGAATCCAGGGCGAAAGAATATGGTCAGAAATTAACCGATATTCTGGGCATTGAACCGGCATATATCATGAACATATCTCCGGTTGTCGGAGTACATAACGGGATCGGTGCAATAGGTATCGGAATAATGAGAAAGTAATTGTGAAAATTTGAATAAACTAAATTCAAGTTTGCAGGGATTAATATGAAACAGCATAAGTGGATCTTATTTATCTTAATACTATTTTCCAGGCTGGCGGCAGAAGACCTGTTCAAAGCATCTGTGTATCTTAAGGACAGCGATCCGCCCCAACTGTTGTTTCTTCATCACAACGAAATTCTCGAATTTGATGAGGGGATGAAATTGCGTCATTATTATCTGCATCCCGACAGTACAGTTTCCGTATTGGATGAAGTGATCCTCCAGCAGAATGAATTTCTTCGTTCCAGATCAGAATTTTATGATGTTCTGGAGACGGGCGAGATCGTCAGATATGGTGATTTAATGAAAATGCGATTTACTGATAACGGCAGGAACAAGGAAGCTGTTTTTCCCTGGAATCCGGATATCCTGTTGGGACCCTTGTTTAATGATTTTATTTTGAAAAACTGGGAGAAATTAACCAGTGGACAGAAGGTTGACTTTTTTCTGCCTGCACCGGATATCCTGAAGATCGCTTCTTTCAATATTCAGGAAGACTTAAATAATAAATATGTGAAAAATGGAATGATCGTCTTTAAAATGAATGTTTCCAGTATTTTTCTTAAACTGCTGGTCCGACCGAGTTATTTTGTTTACGATCTCAGTTCGAGTCGATTGCAATCGATTCATGGCACAACGATATTGAGATCTAAAGTGAACAACAAATGGCAGAGAACGACAGATGTAGATATCTATTATCAATATAAGGATTAAAAATGGAATTTAGCAGACCGAAACTTGTCGTGAGTAAATGCATTGAGTTTGATCACTGTCGTTATGATGGACATCAGATGTCGAGTCCTCTTGTCCATCTATTGAAGGATCATGTTGATTTTATACCGGTGTGTCCGGAGGTTGAAATTGGTCTTGGAATTCCCCGGGAAGCTGTCAGGGTTGTCAAAAGGGGTGAGAGTTTTTATCTGCAGAAATCCATGAGTGGGGATGATCATACTGAGGAGATGCTGAGGTTTGGTAGTGAATTTCTCAATAAAATACCCACTGTGCACGGATTTATCCTGAAAAGCAGATCACCAAGCTGCGGAATAAAGGATGTGAAAGTTTATCCCGGTATTGGGAAATTAACAGCAATACCGGAAAAGAAAGCCGGATTTTTTGGAGAAATGGTTCTTGAGCAATTTCCCGGGATTCCAATTGAAGACGAAGGCAGATTGACCAATCTCAGGATCAGAGAGCATTTTCTGACAGTGATATTTTTACTGGCGGAATTTGATTCCTTACCTGAAAAAATGGGCGCTTTGGTTGATTTTCATTCCCGGCACAAGTATCTATTTATGGCCTGTAATCAGAAAGAATTAACTGTTGCCGGAAAAATAGTGGCAAATCACGAGCATAAAAGCAGGGAAGAGGTGTTCCTGAATTATAAAACTCAATTATTCAGGATAATAGAGAAGATTCCCAGATATTCTGCGCTTATAAATGTAATTCAGCATCTTTTCGGTTATTTTTCCAAGTATCTCAATCCTCAGGAAAAGGCTGATTTTTTTACTGAACTGGAGCTTTATCGCAGACATCAGATCCCGGTAATTGCAATCGTCAGTATTCTGCGAAGCTGGATTGAAAGATTTGATCTGGAATATCTCAGAAAGCAGAGTTTTTTTAATCCCTTTCCCCGGATGCTTATTACAAGTATTAATACTTCC
>JAFGMF010000070.1 GCA_016927675.1 Candidatus Cloacimonadota bacterium | reverse complement strand
CTTGTCTCAGACGCTTTTTTTCCTTTCTCCGATAATGTGGAACTTGCTGCAGATGCCGGGATCCAGGTGATCCTGCAGCCGGGTGGCTCCATTTTCGATAACAAGGTGATTAACACCTGTAACGAGCTTAATCTTGCCATGATTTTCAGTGGATTACGGCATTTCAAACATTGAATCATAATGGATAAGATTGCAACCAGGATCAGTGCTTGTTTCAGAGAAGCAGGCTATAATTGCGCAGAGACAACTCTTCAGGTCTTATCGGAAGTTTTTGATCAGTCTCTTTCTACCGATGTTCTTTATGCTGCCAAAGGGATGAACGGTGCCGGACGTTTCCGTGCTCAATGCGGATTGGTGGAAGGTGCATTGATGTTTCTGGGGATCTACTGCAGCCTCAGGAATTTTGATAAGACTGAGATCAGAAATCTCTGCTATGATTTTGCAGAGCAATTCACTCACAGGTTCGGAAGCATAAGCTGCAGTGTACTTCGCCCTCAGGGATTCAGGGATGACCTTCCTCCGTTTTTATGCGAAGATCTGGCTAATAGATCTATAAATTTCGGAATAGAATTTATCAAATCAAAAAATATATAAGGAGCGGATATGAATTGCCTAAACAGGATCTATTCACCACAACTTGATTTGATTCACAGTGGTAAAGTAAGAGAAAGTTACAGAGTTGATTCTCAAACCAGAATGATTGTCGTCACGGACAGGATTTCAAGTTTTGACAAAGTTCTCGATTCCGCTGTTCCATACAAGGGAGCAGTTCTTAACGGGATCTCAAATTACTGGTTCGAGCAGACGAGAACTATTATTGATAACCATCTCGTAAAAATGATTGATCCCAATATCAATCTGGTCAAAGAGGCTGTGCCGATCAGGATCGAGATGATCGTACGCGGTTATTTGACTGGCTCCATGTGGCGCGGTTATCAAAAAGGAAAGCGCAGCTTCAGCGGAGTTGATGTCCCGGATGGATTGCAGCAGAATGACAGATTTTCTACTCCTATCGTAACGCCAACCACAAAGGAAGACTCTGATCGGGAAATCTCACCAGCCGATATCGTGAAAGAGGGCTGGACGACGAAAACGCTTTATGACAAAATGGAAAAAGTCTCGATGCAATTGTTTGAATTTGGTACGAAGTATCTGGAAAAATTAGGTATTATCCTGGTTGATTCGAAGTATGAATTCGGCTTGTTGAATGATGAATTGATTTTGATCGATGAGATCCATACTCCAGATTCTTCCCGTTTCTGGAGTCTGGCAGATTATCAAAAAAATCCTGCCAGAGTTGATTCAATTGATAAAGAATTTGTCCGTCAATGGCTGCTGGAAAACAAAGAAGACGGTAAAATCAAACAGAAACTGCCTGATGAGATCGTACAGGAAACCAGTCGACGCTATCGAGAGATCTATCAGAAAATCGTCGGTGAGGAATTAATTCTGGACGAGAAGGAAGAGATCAACAATCGAGTATATAAAAACCTGTTTTCCGCTGAACTGATCAAAGATGGTTACGTGATCATAATCATGGGTTCACCTGCCGATCTGGAGCACTGTCAGAAAATAAAATCACATCTTGAAAAATATGATGTTTACGTTGATATGCGAGTTTGTTCAGCTCATAAAAACGGTGAACGCCTTCCAGATATAACAGAGGTTTATAACAGATCCGTCGAACCCGGAGTCGTGATCGCCGTGGCAGGAAGATCAAACGGGCTGGGAGGCGCACTGGCAGCCAATCTGGCAATCCCGCTGATCAATTGCCCGCCTTTCAAGGATAAAATTGATATGATGGTGAACATCAATTCTTCACTGATGATGCCTTCCAAAACACCCGCATCTACAATCGTAGATATTAGTTCGGCTGCATTGGCAGCACTGCGCAGTCTGAATCTGCAGAGACTGAAAGAAGTTTTCAGAAAAGAAATTGCGGATGTGAAGCAAGGCTTGCTCGAAGCCGATTCGGAGATCAGGAATTAATTAACCACAGAGAGCACAGGAGAGCACGGAATGAGTAAATTGTTGTATAAGGATTTAACTGACAAGATAATTGGTGCTGCTATAGAAGTTCATAAAGCACTTGGACCAGGCCTATTGGAATCAGCTTATGAAGAATGTTTAGTGCTCGAATTAAAAAATATGAATTTATTGATCATACAACAATTGCAAATTCCGTTAATTTATAAGAACGTCACGATTCAGTCCAAATTCAGATTGGATCTATTGGTTGAAGACAAAGTGATTGTCGAAGTAAAATCTGTGGAGAAGCTATTGCCCATTCATGAAGCGCAGCTGATTACATATCTGAAACTTACTGGTTATCGTATTGGTTTATTGATCAACTTCAATGAGAAATTGCTAATGAATGGAATTATGAGAAGAATTGTATAACAAACCTCTGTGTTCTCTGTGAACTCCGTGGTAAAAAAAAGAGGTAATTATGAATATTGCAGTTATCGGTTCAGGCGGCAGGGAACATGCCATCGCCTGGAAGCTGGAACAAAGCGGATTAGCCGGTAAAGTATACGTACTGCCCGGAAATGGCGGTACCAAGAACAACGTAAAAATCGATGTGAATGATTTTGCAGCGATCAAAGAATTTTGTGCCCGGGAATTGATCGAACTGATTTTCGTGGGACCGGAAGACCCTCTGGCAAACGGGATTGTTGATTATTTTGCCGATACTCCGATCAAGGTTTTTGGACCTGATAAAGCCGGAGCGCAATTGGAAGGCTCGAAGATCTTCGCCAAACGATTCATGCAGAAATACCATGTTGCTACAGCTGATTTCTGGGAGTTTGGAAACAACCCGGAAATTGTACAAAAAAAAGCTGAAGATATCGTTCTAAAACTCAATGGTAATTGTGTAATAAAATACGATGGACTGGCTGCCGGAAAGGGTGTCTTTGTTTGCTCCAATCCGGAGGAAGCTGAATCTGCGCTGAACGAAATCCATTCAAGATATGGGGAAGACGCTGCTTACCTGATCGAAGAAAAACTGATCGGTGATGAGCTTTCCAT
>JAFGMF010000069.1 GCA_016927675.1 Candidatus Cloacimonadota bacterium | reverse complement strand
TCCTATTATGGCAGAACTCCCACAAAAATTCTGCAGGAAACCCTAATTTACTTCTCCTGGCTTTTCCCCGTTTTAGCAGGTTTGATCTTGTGCCGTTTCCGTAGTAAATTGCGATCTTATCTTCCTGAGTTGTTGATTTTTGTAATTGGTTTTCTCCCGGTGAGTGGCCTGGTAACCTTTGAAGGGCAGAACTGGAACACGGCAGCCGACAGATATCTATATCTTTCTTTTCTGGGAATTGCCTGGTTGATTTCAGTTTTAGCGGATTCCATCAGAAAAAGAAGATATGTCTATCTCCTTGTATTTATAATCCTGATCTGGACAGGGATAACCGCGTTCAACCAGGTTAGAATCTGGGAAAACAACGAAACAATCTGGACCAGAGCCATCGAAATAACTCATAATGACGAGATCCCCTACAACCGTAGAGGTGTAACTTATTATCACCAGGGAAATTATTCTAAAGCTTTGGCAGATTTGACAAATGCTCTTGAAATAAATCCTGATCATTATCAAAGTCTCTATGCCCGTGGACTTGTCTATCAAAAAATGCAGCAGCCAAAACTGGCAATCAGTGATTATTCCTCTGCATTAAGATTGCAGCCGACCGATCCCGATCCCGATCTGATCTACAATAGAGCCCTTATGCTGATCAGCACCGGTTCTTATCAGCTGGCAATTGCAGACCTTAGCAGAGTAATCGAAATGAATCCCGAGGATAAAATGGCATATTACAACAGGGCTGCAGTTTACTTCTATCTGGGATATTACCGGAATGCCTGGGATGACCTTACTATTACCGAAAAACTGGGCGGTTATGTAAATCCTGATTTTAAAATGGACGTCATCAATGCTCTTGAACAGGGGAAACAACAATAAATGTATTTTAATGATGATAAGTTAATTAAGCTTAAAACAAATAAATTCATCAACAGTCTCTTATCCGAACGGATAGAAATCATGTTAATTTCAATATCTGGAATCGGATTATATGTTTTTAATCATGAGCAAGAAAAACTGATAATATCTGAAAACTTTTTAATTTATTCAGGATAGGACCATGGGAAAAATAAAAATTCTTGCTGAGGAAGTAGCCAATCGCATAGCTGCTGGAGAAGTGATAGAACGCCCTGCTTCTGTGGTTAAGGAGTTGGTGGAAAATTCCATTGATGCAGAGGCAACTTCGATCATCGTCTCCATTGAACAAGGCGGGAAAAAATTGATCCAGACAGTCGATAATGGTATCGGAATGAGTGAAGATGACGCGTTGCAATGTTTTGAGCGGCATGCCACCAGTAAAATTAGAACTGTCGAAGATATTTTTCAGATCCATTCTCTCGGCTTCAGAGGTGAAGCGCTACCAAGTATTGCCTCAGTAAGCCAGTTAACCCTTATCACAAAAGACAAAAACAGTGATCTTGCTTCACAGATCGAGTTCAATTCCGGCAGACTGACAGATTTTACTAAAACTTCAGCTAATCAAGGTACAACGATTATTGTGCGTAATCTGTTTCGCAATGTACCTGCACGGAAAAAATTCCTCAAATCTGATCAGGTGGAATTCAAACATATCCTTAATTATCTGCACTACCAGTCGGTTCTTTATCCTCAGATACACTTCAGACTGATTGTGAATGGATCGGAAAAACTCAATTACCCTGTGGTTTCAGACAGAGAAACCAGAATGCTGGCGATTTTCGGACGTAATTTCCTGCAGAAAGATCTTCTGAAGCTTGACTCTGGTGACAGACTGCCCAGATTATCAGGATTTCTTGGCGGTCTGGAAGATGAGGCCGAAAGTTTTCTGGACTATCGTTATCTCTACGTTAACGGCAGATTCATCAGGGACAAAGTAATTATGCACAGTATTCGAAGTGCGTATGATCCATTTCTGAAAAAGAACCGCAAGTTCCAGAGTGGAAAATTGCCACCATTCATTCTCTTTTTGCTAGTATCACCCGATCAGGTTGATTTTAATGTTCATCCTGCCAAAATGGAACTCAGATTTACCGATCCCGGAGCTATCCATAACTTTGTAAAAAGAAATATTACCGAAAGACTCTTGACATACGAAGAAAATAAATTTGCCTCTGCGCGACAAAAATTTGCTGCTACTCTCCAGGAAGAAAGACCTACTTCCCTGGAACAGGCTATATACCGTAAAAAATCAGAACGGCATTTCAGTAGTTATAAAAAAGAATTCGAAAAACTGAATCAGCCTGATCTGTTCAATCAACCTGATCCTGATGAACTCGATCAATCACAAAAAAATATTAACCGGGATCTATTCCTCAAAGCTGAAGAAGATGTGATCAATCCCTGGCAACTGCACCAGAGTTATATTTTTGTACAGATCCAGGAAGGTCTTCTGATCATAGATCAACATGCTGCTCATGAGCGGATCATCTACGAAAAGATCCTGCATCGTATCCATGGTGCACCTGCTCAGACTCAAAGGTTACTCTTTCCGCTGGTGATCGATTTGCCACCTTACCTGAATAACATCATCCCCCAATTGATCTCGGAAAATCTGGAAATCCTCAATAAAATCGGCTTTTCAATCAAAACCTTCAGCGGTGATTCGATTGTTATCGATGAAATTCCAGTTGAAATTGAAAACTGGGATGGGGGAGAGGTCTTCATCGAAATCCTGAAAAAACTCGAAGAAGAATTTTCCCAGACCGAAGATTTTCGCGACAGCATGTCTAAATCCATTGCCTGTAAAGCAGCAGTGAAAGCAGGAAGGAAAATGACCCGAAAAGAAATGCTGACTCTGATCAATGACCTCTTTGCCTGTGAAGTTCCTTATTATTGTCCTCACGGTAGACCTTTGATCATCAAAATGACACTGACAGAATTTGAGAAGAAATTCAAACGGATCGAATAGTGAAGAAACAACTCAGTGTTATCACAATTCAAGGACCAACAGCATCCGGGAAGAGTAAGTTTGCACTAGAACTGGCTGAAATACTAAAAACTGAGATAATTTCAGCAGATTCCAGACAGGTTTACAGATATTTGAATATCGGGACAGCGAAACCATCCCGGGTTGAACGCCAGAAAATTCCTCATCATCTGATCGATATCATTAATCCCGATCAGCAATTCAGCGCTGGAGATTTCTGCAGAGAAGCAGATATCCTGATAAAAAAAATCAGCAACAAAGGCAAGATTCCAATCATTGCAGGAGGAACTGGATTCTATTTTAAAGCACTGCTGCGCGGTCTGGCAAAAATACCACCGATCCCGGAAGAAATAAAAAAAAACGTAAAGCAATTACGCGACGTTAAAGGTGATGACTATTTGCATGAATATCTACAAGAAATAGATCCCGTTTCTGCCCGAAGAATTGCATCCCGGGATATTCAAAAGATAATCAGAGCACTTGAAGTCTATCGGCATACCGGTAAAAAAATCAGTGACTTCTGGCAAGAACAGAAGCGGGATTGCCCTTACAGATCATTTGATATTCTGCTCACTGCAGAAAGATCCATCCTTTACGAAAAGATAAATAGCAGGATAGACAGAATGTTGAGCAATGGATTGCTGAATGAAATTGAAAACCTTTTGCAGATGGGCTATAAGGAAGAAGACCCGGGAATGATCAGCTTAGGTTATCGGGAATTCTATCCCTATTTCAAAGGAGAAATGAATTTGCCGGAATGCATTGAAAAAGCCAAACAAAATACCAGAAATTTTGCCAAAAGGCAGTTTACATGGTTTAAAAAAGTAGATTTTGATTTGACATTAACGGCAGATAGTATTATTTTTTCAATTATTCATAGAAAAATAGATTCTTTTATAAAATCTGTTCATGAGGAGCTTGAATGATCATTGCCAGAGTAAATGACTATGAGATTAATGATTTGGAATATCAGATCGAACTTAAGAAAGTACTGGAAAAATTGCATCTCGAACAGGCTAACAGAGAAGCCAGAGAAATGGCCATCGGGCAGCTGATAGACGGATATCTGCTTCTTGTAACAGCAAGAAATTCAAAAATTATCATAACCAATGAAGAAATCGAAAACAGAATCATCGATTATTCTCTCCAATATAATTCTGAGGATGAGTTCCAGTCAGCTCTCGAAGAACAGCATCTTGATCTGGAAACCCTGCGGCAATTAATCCACAATGAGCTATCTATCACAAAATATCTGCTCAATAAATTCCCCCCGAATGAGAAAATACCTGTTGATAAACTTCAGGAAGTCTACCGAGAAAATAAAGAATCATTCATAACTCAGGATATGATCAAAGCTTCACACATTCTGATCAAAGGTGATCAACAAGAAAGTTTACAAAAAATTATCGAGATCAGAGAATCTATCAGAAATCAAAATGATTTTTTTGAAAAAGCGAAAGAGTGTTCTGAATGCCCAAGCTGCTGCCAATCCGGCAATCTCGGTTACTTCCCCAGAGGAAAAATGGTCAGTGAATTCGATGATGTCGCTTTCAAACTGAAGGTCAACGAGATCAGCCAACCAGTTAAAACAAAGTTCGGCTATCATTTGATCCTGGTAACAGAGAAAAAACAAAGCAAGACTGCCAGCTTTGATGACGTTAAGGACGCACTGAAACAAAGGCTTCAGCAGATCGACCGAGAGCTGAGGATTATCAGACATCTCAAACATCTCAGATTAAAAGCTGAAATTGAGATTTTTGAGAATTTACTTTAAGTTATTATACGTTATCATATATAATATAAATACATTACAATTGGAGTTATTATGGCATTATTAGGAGTCAATATTGATCACATTGCCACCATCAGACAGGCCAGGAGAGGAATTGAGCCGGAACCGCTTCATGCTGCCCTGATCGCCGAGCAGAACGGGGCAGACCAGATAACCGTTCATCTACGGGAAGACAGAAGGCATATTCAGGACAGAGATCTGGAAATTTTACGACAGACCGTGCAGACAAGACTCAATCTGGAGATGGCGGCAATTCAAACAATGGTAGACATCGCTCTGCGGATCAAACCTGATACAGTGACTCTGGTTCCGGAACGTAGAGAAGAACTGACAACGGAAGGCGGTTTAAAACTCTTAAATGATCATCGTGATTTGATCAGGCAGTTACAGAATACCGGAATTGAAGTGAGTGTTTTTATCGAACCAGATCCTGAGATGATCAAATCAGCAGCAAAACTTGGGGTTCAGGCAGTTGAGATGCATACTGGTAAATATTCTAATTTGACAGATTCAAAAGAAATAGCGAAGGAAATAGAACGCCTTCATCAAGGTGCCTTACTGATCGCTAAACTGGGAATGAGAATTGTGGCAGGGCATGGCCTGAATTATCATAATATTACTTCTCTTACGGATCTGAACTGCATCGAAGAATACAATATCGGGCACAGCATTGTCTCACGGGCTGTTTTCACCGGTCTGGCAGAAGCAGTTTATACGATGAAACAACTGATCTGGTGATCCGCTATCGATAAATCGTAACATTCTCCTCGGTTTTTCTGCAGGACTCAAATGCAGCTTCTGTTGCCTTATTAATCAGATCACTCAGATCAAGCACAGATTCATTGCTTTCCACAACGCCCCAACCAATTTTATAATTGTTCATCAGAGGAAGTTCCAGGATTTTCTCATCTAACCGGAAAATGGCTATCATCGAAACATTCTCGTGAGTTTCGGGCATGGCGACCGCAAATGTATCCTTGTAAATTCTACCGATTATATCAGTATCTCTGAGATTCTTCTCCAGAATCAGGGCTATGCTCTTGATCAGATCGTCGGTGTTGTCTTTTCCGATCGTTCGGATGACATTCTCGAAATTATCCAGTTTAAGGATCAGCAGCGTTAAATCCCTTTTATATCTCTTAGCCTGAGATAATACCTTCTCAGTTCTATCCATAAAAGATCTATGATTATATAATTGAGTAAGTTCATCCCTGTCGATCAGCTGCTCTATATCATGACGATTATTTACCAGACTGAATCCCAGGCTGATCAGTACAGAAAAAATATTCAGCTTGCTGATCTCTTCCTGATCAAAATTACCCGATTCCCGGTCAATAAAAATGAAACCCAGTAATTCCCTGTTATTATGAAGCGGAACAACCAGCAAATGAGAGAAGCTTTTCTCAAACATGGGAACATCTGATGTGGAGGGGTAATAGTCCAGAAGCTTCAGCGGTTTTAAATGTGAGATCAATTTATCACATTCGTGAAAAACTGTATTTTTTTCGAAACTATGACTGAGATTACGACTGATCTTCAACCTGTATATATTTGTTTTGAAATTTTTCAGGAAGATCCCCAGACTCTGAAAATCAAACTCTTTTTCCATATTTCGAATAATCTTACTCAGATTTTCTTCCAGGTTATTATCTTTGAGAAGATCTGTGAGAGTTTTTTCAAACCTTGATAAATCAAACGCCATCACAACTCCTTCTGATAAATATTATCAGTAGACAATTTTTTCTGTCCAGGTTAACTCATAAACTTCGTTAGCTTCAAGTTCTTTTTCAAATTCAACTGTATTTGCATCGATCTTTTTAGATCGGATACTTTCTGCCAGGATAGTCCCGAATCCATCCAGGTGATGTGTTACGGTAACAGTTTTAGTATTATCCGATCTGTTTTTGAGAATAACCTTCATATCTCTGATCTGGATATTTTTACCTTCTCTGGTTTGATTTACTACCACAGTTTCTCCAACCAGATCAAAAGCAGAGCCTGTATTAATGCTTACTCTTTCATCCCGGGGTGTATGCTGAATGCGATCTTCACCGATGAATTCCAGGTTATCATCACTAGCATCAAGTAGATAGATTTTAAAAACACCCTGAGGCAGTGCTTTACCAAAACCTTCTTTTTCACTGTTGATAAAGATGATTTGACTGGTTATATTGTTGGAATAAGTGAGATATTCATAACGCGATCTCGCAGTTACCGAAGTAGTGGGGAAGAGCTTGATCTGTTTCGTCTGGTTATTGCTGATCGAAACGGGTTCATTCAAAGTATACAGATAGAAATCATGAAATGATTTTTCTTCGAATTCAACCGCACTGGCAACTATTTCATAGGCTTGTTTTTGACGCATCAATGGATCCCTCATCTTATTCACATCTCCTGCGATCAGTTTCAGTACCGTATCGTGATATGCTTTACCGGTTTCATTTTTCAGAGTCACCCAGGAAGATACATCAAGTCTGTTCTCAGATGCATTCCAGACGGCATTATAAGTAACTTCCCAGCTCATTCCCTGGCAAAGATAAGACAGGCTGATCGGATATTTCCCCGCCTTTCCCGCAAGCAAGCGCCAGCGTAACGTTGGCTTTAAATAAAAATCAGCAGGTAATTCAGCAAGATTGATGTTCAAAAGCTCTTCTCTGTTAATCAGGATCAGCCTGTCTGTATGAGTCTCCAATATGCCAAGGTTATCCCGGTCTATAAATTGCAGTTTACCACTGAATTTCTCTTCGCTTTCCGTATATATTTCGATCTGTTTACCGAGATATTTCTCGAGTATTTTAGCAGTATTGACCAGATCATATTCATAATTCTGATCGAAAATCTCCAATTCACCTTTTAAGATCTTGATGATCACCGAATTTGCTTCGATGGTTGACGGGATGTCATCCAGATAAAAGTCCTGCATCCCCTTTTGCAGATCGAGTTCAAGTTCTGTTCTGATCAGAGCAAAATTCGCGTTATAGACCGTTACCTGATCTGCAGATAAAAAGATCAGGGAAAGGAACAATATGAAACTTAAGAGATATTTCATTGCTTAACCTCCGTTTTCTTTTCCAGAATATTTTTAATTTTAGTGATAATCATGTCTATGGCTATACTGTTAGATCCTCCTTCAGGAATGATGACATCTGCGTAGCGTTTACTCGGTTCGACAAATTCGATATGCATGGGTCTGACTGTGGTGTAATATTGGTCAATAATCGATTTAAGTGTTCTTCCTCTTTCTTTCATGTCCCGGATAATTCGTCTGAGGATCCTGATGTCGGGATCAGTATCAACAAAGATCTTGATATCCATAAGTTCTCGCAGGCGTTGATTCTCAAAAATCAAAATTCCCTCAAGAATAATTACTTTGGCAGGATTTTTATGAACCGTCTTTTCTTCCCGCAAATGGGTAATATAGTTGAAAGTGGGCATATCAACGGCTTCGTTCTTTTTCAGTTTGATTAGATGCTCTATCAGAAGATCAATATCGAAGGCATCGGGATGATCAAAATTGATTTTATGTCTCTCTTCCAGGGTGAGATGTGTAAATGACGAGTAATATGAATCCTGAGTGATCACGGTGATATTATCTCTGATCTCATCCATGATGATGTCTGCAATAGTGGTTTTCCCGGAACCTGTACCTCCGGATATTCCAATCACAACTGGATATGGCATGTTTACCGCTCCTTTATCTCTGATTTGTACAAGCTGTATTCCAAGCCGGACCCAATAGC
>JAFGMF010000068.1 GCA_016927675.1 Candidatus Cloacimonadota bacterium | reverse complement strand
CTCTGGGTCAATTACTGCTTCCCGAAATTGCCTCAAAGCGAAGGCTTGAGGTAAGAACGGGACATTATCATCTGCTGCAGTCCTTAACCCAGGCTACGCTCTGGGTCAATTACTGCTTCCGGGCATTGCCTGATTGCCGAATGTTTTCCTGATCACAGGCAGAGTCGAATCCAGCGCTTGCCTGAGCAATTCAATCTTATCCTGGTATAATTCTCCACTCCATTCATCCATGAAGATCTTTTTGAATTCAATCGATACAACACAAATCTTTCCGGGAAAAGTTTCATGCAGCCAACGGGCAAAATATCCTCCCGGGAATTTCACATTGATTCTGACGTCAAGTTTTCGATTGAGATAATTGAATTCCAGCAATTTATCCCTGACCTGTTCGACGATCGGATGAAAGATTTCCGGCATGTTGCTGGTACCAAGAATGATCTCGGGATTTTTCTGCGGATCGGCAGGCTCGCCGTGTGGTCCACTACGTCTGTGATTATAGGAATGAATATCATAAACAAAAATTTTATCATACTTCTGCAGCATTTTTCCAATCATTTCAGATGTTTTTTCGTAGAACAGATCATATTTTTTCAGCGAATTTTCCATCTGGATCGGTGAAGGTTCAGTTTTTCGGATTTTTAAATCCCAGGCATCTTCAGGTTTCAGGTAAACAGCTTTGTCTCTGGAGCGGTTGAGATCTACCTCAAAACGGCTGAAACGGGCAATGATTCGATTAGAGCAGATCCTGGTGAAATATGAGGTGAATGGATCTTCTTCACGGTATTGTTCCGCTTCACCGATATTCAGGTTAGCCGATACATCCGGGCTGAGTTGATGACCGTTGTGAATTGCCGTGCAGACTATTGGTGCATCATTCTGAAAACTGAAGTCGGCAAAAACTGATTTAGACGATATGGTCACTGTTATTCCACCATCAATTCAACATCCGGATTGGGTATTGAGACGATGATCGCAGATTTAGCGAAATAGGTGTTGGCGACTCTCTGGATGTCTTCGGGAGTTATCGACTGGAATTCATCATGGAAGCGTTTGATAAAATCGTATCCCAGTCCGATCGATTCGTAATATGCCATGAAATGTGGTAACGAATTGTCATTCAGGTAAGAGTTCAGGATTTTCTGATATTCGGCGATCGATTCTTCGAGTTCCTCAGGTGTGACCAGTTCGGTTCTTAACCTTTCTATTTCGTTAAGTAGAACCTGGACTAGTTCATCCCGCTTGTCGATGGAAGTCTGACTGCTCAGGCGGAATATTCCGGAATTTTTACTGTAGCTGTAATCCGGGAAGGCGAAATAAGCGAGATCGTTTGTACCTCTGGTTGCCATGTGGATTCTGCCCCGGGCACCGGATAGGAAAGTTCTGATCAGATACATCACCATAAAATCATCATCTTCGAGAGTAGGAGCGGGGTAGAAGAGGTCGATGTTAACCTGCTCAAACTCATATTCCTGAGTGAAGGTGGAATCTATCTCCGGCACAGTTATCATGGGGTAATCGCTGTCTGATTTTCTGACCGGGATCTGTTTTTTAATTTCCCGGCTCCACGATTCGGCTTCTTCCCGGGTGAGATCCCCGAAAAGGCTAAACGTAACCAGATCGGCTTTGAAAAAATCAGCATGAAGATCTTTCAGATCATGTTGGGAAAGTTTGAGGATAATATCAAGATAAGCTTCATTACTCAATCCTTCTTTAGTGCCCGGGAAAAGGATCTGATTGGCAAATTCTCGGTGATGGCTGTAAGCATCGCTCATTGATCGTTTATAAGATGCAGTTTTCTGTTCCCGTGCCAGATTCAGCTCGCTTGCGGGAAAACTGGGATTACGGAAAGCATCTGTCATGATCCTGATCAATTCCGGAAAATCATTTTTCAGACATTTAAAATCGATGAAGACGCCATCATCATCGTGGGAAACATTAAAGGTGACAGCATGATCTTCCTTCCATTCGGTCAGATCAAGAGGATCATACTTGTTTGAGCCCTTAAACATCATCTGCAGCATGAAAGCAACCGAACCTGCATTGTCGGGCGTCTCATGAGCTGAACTGACGGGCAGAAAAAGAGATCCTTTGACCAGAGGTTTTTCTGTGTTTTGCTTATGGATCAAAATCAGATCATCGGATAACTGATATTTTTGCGGTTCGGTTTTAGTGATGGATGTAGCTTCTTCTTTTTCCATCAACTCCAGTGAACCCTTGGGCAAGGCATAAAATACAGCCCGATTCTTCGGGATAAGATATTTTTCCAGCATCTCTGTACAGTCGGCAATGGACATCCTCTTTAACTGATCCAGATATATATCATCCTGATCAGTAACGCCATACGTGATCATCGACCAACCGATCCTGTTGCATTCCGAAGAGACTCCCGGAGTAGAGAGCAGATTACTTGCTTCGTAACGATTGATCAGTTCATCAAGGTCTTTCTGTTTGAAACCCAGTTTACTGTAGCTGAGTATTTCCTGATCAATTATATCGACGATTTCTTTTACTTTGAGGGGATCTTTGGCTTCGAAAAATATCTCGATCTCGCCTTCGGGTGGAAACATCGAATTTGCATAGGCGTATATGTAATTAACCAGTTGCAGCTCTTCCACCAGTTTATAGCGAATTGGTGATTTTCTTTTTCCGAACAGCAGATCGAGGACTGTATTAATCTTCCAGCTGTCTTGAAGATCAGCGGCAGGAAGGATGGTACTTAGATATACTTGGGGCTGTTGAATCTCGAATTCTTCAAAGAATTCCAGATTTCCGGGTCTGACCAATTGTTCCGGAAGATATTCGGGCACGATCTGTTTCCGTTTGAAATCTTTGAATGTGTCTTTTACTTGATCCATCATCTCAGCCGGATCAAGATCGCCGACAACTACAAAAACCATGTTGTTCGGAGCGTATCTGCGCTGATAATAATCCTCCAGTTGATCTCTGGTAATCGTCCGGAAAAGATCGGTATAGCCGATCACCGGATATCTCTTGTTGGATGCCGGGTAAACAAGCTCACTATAGCGCTGACGGATCTTGTCATCAACTGAGGTTGAGCGCATGACTATCTCTTTGAGGATAACTTCTTTCTC
Organism: Candidatus Cloacimonadota bacterium; assembly: GCA_016927675.1. Taxonomy (GTDB): domain Bacteria; phylum Cloacimonadota; class Cloacimonadia; order Cloacimonadales; family TCS61; genus JAFGMF01. The sequence continues at coordinate 741 of JAFGMF010000068.1, read as the reverse complement.
ACGGGCAACTTCCATAGAATCAAAGACGCAGAACTGCATCTGCTCGGAGAGAATTTCCAGTCCCTGATCCCGGTTTTCCTTGTCCACAATAATGAAATAAGCAGTGAGGATATTAGTCGTATAAGCATTAACAATCGCTCCGATCTCTTTCCCGAGCTGCATATACTCTGTTTCTGAACGTTTGCTCGTAGAACCGCTGGAGACAACATGTTCCAGATAATGAGAAATGCCTGCTCCAAGGTATCTGCCTTCATTCATGGAACCGGTTTTAACAAAACAGAAGAAACCGACGGAGGTATTGTTGTCATTTTTTTTGACTACAACCTCCATACCGTTGGGAAGTTTTTCGTAAAGCTCTTCTGCTGCCTGTAAACCAAAGAATATGAACATCACGGCTAATAGAAAATATCTCTTTTTCAATTTTATCTCCTGAAACTTTTTTCTTTCAAGATAGCATTTTTTATTCCCTAATTCTGGCAAATATTTTTTTCAAATTATATGTTGACATTCAACTTCAACTAGGTGCTTTGGAGAAATGACAAAGTGGAGGAATAATGCGTAAATTAATCTTATTTACAGGTTTTTTAGCCCTGGCAGCGTTGCTGTCGGCTCAGAATCTGGCTTCCAATCCCGGCTTTGAAGAGTGGACGGACGGCAGTCCCGACGGCTGGGTAGGTTCAAAAACCACAGTTGCCGGCAGCAACATCATCCAGTATGATACCAGTGTTCATGAAGGCAGTT
>JAFGMF010000285.1 GCA_016927675.1 Candidatus Cloacimonadota bacterium | reverse complement strand
TGACTTTTCCACTATCAGTTTGGTAAGATGAAATAATCCAAAAGCTAAAACAGCAGTTAAAATCGGAGAAAAGATCCAGGTACCGAATATCTGGGTAAGAGAACTGACATCAGTAGTTGTTTTTGAAAAAAAATTCCAGCCGATAATAGCCCCGACAATTGCCTGTGAAGTTGATACAGGCAAACCGACTTTCGTCATCCACATAACTGTGAGTGCAGCTGTGAGGGCAACGATGAAAGCTCCTGCCAGTTCGTTGACTTCGCCTAATTTCCCGAGTGTATGAGACGCTCCGGCTCCGCTTACAACTGCTCCGATAACAACGAAGATACTGCAGATTACAGCTGCTGTTCTGAATTTGATCATTTTTGTGCCGACAGCAGTCCCAAAAATATTCGCCGCATCGTTGGCACCTAAAGACCAGCCCAGAAATAATCCACTGGATAAGAAGAATATTATCAACAGCATTAAATTAAACTCCTGGAAATGACCTTAAATTCTTCGTTTAATGGCATAAATAGACAACCTTTCTGCAACTGATTGAGCCACATCAGAAACATCAGCGATTTTCTCGGCAAAATGCCTGATATGGACCTTTTTACTGAATTGTTTTATCTCATCAGTGTTAAATGCTTTTCTTTTTAACTGCTCTTCAACATTGTCTGCTTCATGCTCGTAAAAATGGACTTTATTAACATAATTGCTGACCATGGTGATCTCTCTGAAAAAAGCTCTGGCTCCCTTTACAACTTCGTCCACTGTCTTGGCGGACAACTCGGATAGCTCGATGAAATCGCTCTTAAGAAATTCAAGAATATTGGGTGTTTCTATGGAAAATTGCTCTAATACCTTTTCGCAAATATCCACTATGTTATCAAGTGTTTCCAGAAGACCCAGCACATCCCCGCGGGATTCCGGGATCAGCATAAAAGTATAAAGTTTATGTTTAATGTCGCGACGTACATTATCCGCTTCACTTTCCAGTAAGGTAATTTCGTGATAACATTTTTCGAATTTATCCATTTTACCATTTACATATGATTTTACACCTTCCTGGAAGATTAACCCCGCCGTTGCTACTCTGTCCAGATATCCGTCAATTTCAGCTTCAAGCTCTTTCGTTTTGCTGCTGAACAATTTCGACATATTATCCTCCGTTTTACCTTAAGTATCTGTCGAACATCAACCCATGGCGTAATCCGCGATCACTGATCACAAAAGAATCAACTTCGAATATCTCCATAATGGTCTTTATGATCGCTGCTCCAGCCAGGATCACATCAGCTCTTTTCGGCTGAAGACCGGGTATCTGCCTGCGCTCTTCGATTGTATTTCTCTGATACAGTCTTAACTGACTGTTTACTTCGGTAATGGACATTTTTGATCCTTGAATGATTGCCGGGTCATATTCAACCATTTTATGCATTACTGCACCCATGCTGGTTACCGTTCCTCCAATTCCAACCAGATAATCCGCTTTCTTCGCCGGGATTTTTTCACTGAAGAAGACCTTGATAAAATCCTGCATCTTTTTCATTTCATCGTCAGTTACAGGATCTGAATGCAAAAATTCCTCTGTGGGATGAATCGCTCCGAGATTCAGGCTGATTCTATCTTCAAGATTGATTCCCTTGCCAAAAATAAATTCCGTACTGCCACCACCTGTATCAAAAACAACAACATTTTTTTCAGTCTTTCCAATGGTTGATAATACTGCAAGATAGGATAATCTAGCTTCTTCTTCTCCAGGAATTACCTTGATCTCAAGTCCCAGTTCATCTTTAGCTTTTTTCACAAAGATATCACTGTTTTTAGCTGTTCGCAGACACATCGTCCCGACAGCGATGATCTCCTTGACTCCTTCTTTTTCAGCTAATTCGATGAATTCACGCAATGCTGTGATGTTTCTTTCCATTGCTGATTCTGAAATTTTTCCAGTTTTCTGCAACCCTTCACCAAGCCGTGATATGTTGTTCCTGTCCATGATCGTTTCGGTTTCCTGATTGCTTACCGAAAACATAAAGAATTTGATCGAATTCGTTCCAATATCTAAAATTGCATATCTATCCATTTTTTTATCCTAACTCCAGTTAACACATTTTATTAATTTCTTGTGATGAAACCACTCTTCCGTTTAAGAAGAATTGTATACCTTCTTGTTCCAATGCTCGGCGTTAGAACAAGATGATCCACGCTCTGCGTGAAGAGACAACGTGTTATACCCGCAGGAACAGCCGGCATTCCAACGAGGACAGTCGGAATGTTTGACGTTTCAATAATGATCCTGCTTGTTTGTCTCTGATCAGTTAGAAAAATCTTAATATTCCTAATAGGTCATTCCAAATGCTCTTTTCTTAGCTTGGATATAGTAAATATTTTCATATCCGGTTAATTCTTTTTTTTTTGCCAGTATCAGTTCGGGATCAGTATGCTCTACAGCGATTGTCCTGGTTGAGTATTCGTTGAATCTAGCTTCGGTTATTTCCACGATTGCTTCATCGATCAAATATCCGTGACGGAATTTATCCACATTGACCATCATCAATTCCGGATTATTCCCGATCAATTCTTCCAGATATCCAGTGCAGGGATATTCATCTTTGTCTAAATACGGCATTTTCAGCTCAAAAGCCTTGAATACCAGGGCAAGGTCATTGATTGGTATCGGGAAAGAAGATTTTTCTAATGCCGTCCATTGCACCAGCCGGGTTTTTTTATTTATCCTGACTGGAGATTTTAAATCCATCAGTTCATCTCTGATCCTGGTAACATCATTACTCATGGAAGATAAAATGTAGATCTCACTGCTCTTTCTGTCACGGGAGTTACCATATTTTATTATATTGTCTTCTCCTTTGGAAAAATCGTCTCCAAACGTTCTCCATTCCCAGCGTGGTATTATTTTACTCATTTTTTCTGCTCATCTTTTGAACGTTTATTTATCTCTTCAATTTTTTTTTTTGCGAATGCAATTTTCTCCCAGCTTCCTTCCCATTTATTATACAGGATCATCGAACCCAATTCAAGAATCTCTCTCAATTTGGGCTCTTTGATCTTGTAAAGGATAGTACGCCAATTCTGGGCTTTGGTGATGTAGCCACCATCATATAATATTTTGAGATGTGAGGATAATGTGTTCTGGGGGATGCCTATTTTCTGGGAAATTTCTGTAACCGAAAGGGAATCATACTCCATTAAAGTATATATAATTTTTATGCGTATCTCATTTGCTATTACAGTGAATAATTTGGATAACCTTGCAATCACAAATTCATCTACCATAGTAATATTCCTCTAATATGAGAAATTCTTCATATGATGATATAATGGTCAAGTGTTTTTTTTATTATGGACTTCATCTTGCTTGACTAAGCCTGATTTCTGGTTATTGAAGTCAGATCAATTAAACTGAGAAGAGGTGCATAAATAAAACGTGTTGATCGGATAAATCAACACGTTCATCTTATCAGGGACAGAAATTCAAGATGACAATAAAGTCAATTTGTTATTTTTGAATGAGGAATATGCTTCTTTAACAGTCATCATACCCGCACCGGTGAAAATTCTAAGGTTCATCATGTTCAACACGCGTCCGGCATTTCCTCCGGGTCCGTTACCGGTGATCAGGATATCCGGTTTTAATTCTGCCAGTTTCTGAGCAGTCTGAGGTCCTGCGCCGTGAGCAATGGAATCTACGGCTCTGTTGTCAAATGATGTTAACTCGTCTGTATCTTCATCATAGATAAGGATGAATTCTGTTCTTCCGAAACGGGGATCAATGCTGGCATCCCAGTCTGTACCCTTGGCGGTAAATGCGATTCTCATTTTTTCTCCTTGCATATTTTTTTAAACCCCTCTGTCC
>JAFGMF010000284.1 GCA_016927675.1 Candidatus Cloacimonadota bacterium | reverse complement strand
TATCTTATCAGGGCTTATCCGGGCAATTCAGTTTTTACGTTCAGTTCTCTTACTGCCCTGGTGTCATCAACCCGTCTTACAGGCGTACTGAATGGAGCATTAAATAGCTTATCCGGGTCAGATTCAGCTTCTCCGGCAATTTCCAGCATGGATCTGATGAACTCATCAAGAGTTTCCCTGCTTTCAGTTTCTGTTGGTTCAATCATCATTGCTTCCGGAATAATCAGAGGGAAATATATGGTAGGTGCATGATGCCCCTTGTCCAGTAATCTTTTGGCGATATCAAGGGTTTTAACGTCATATTTTTCTTTCTGCCATTTTCCGCTGGCGACAAATTCATGCATGCAGAAGATATCTCTGTGCGGAATATAATAAGATTCGTTCAGTTTTTTCATGAGATAATTTGCATTGAGGATGGCATTTTCCGAAATTCTTTTTAAGCCTTTCGGACCAACCATTTTTATGTAAATATAAGCTCTTACATTTACCAGAAAATTCCCGAAAAATGAATGGATTTTACCGATGGAAGTCTGCTCATGGCCGAAATCCAGAAAATAACGATCGGCATTCTTTCCGATCATGGGAACAGGAAGAAATTTGGCCAAATCATGTCTGACTCCAATCGGACCGGATCCTGGCCCACCACCACCATGAGGAGTAGCAAATGTCTTATGAAGGTTGTAATGCATGATATCGAAACCGATTTCGCCGGGTTTGACTATTCCCAGTAAAGCATTGAAATTAGCCCCGTCCATGTACATCAGACCATCGACACCGTGAATCACTTCAGCGATTTCTTCTATCTGAGTCTCGAACAGACCAAGAGTATTGGGATTGGTCAGCATGAACCCGGCAGTTTCATCGTCTACTGCCGCTTTAAGAGCTTCCAGATCTACCATTCCTCTGGCATTTGATTTGATCTCGACTACTTCATAACCCGTTAAGATCACGCTGGCCGGGTTTGTTCCATGAGCTGAATCCGGAAGAATTATCTTTTTCTTGTGAAAATTCCCTTTAGCTTCATGATAAGCGCGGATGATCTTGAGTCCGGTAAATTCTCCATGTGCTCCGGCAACAGGCTGCAATGTTACCTGATCGAATCCGGAGATCTCTGCCAGATCACGCTGAAGTTCGTAAAGCAGCTGAAGTGCTCCCTGAACCGTATCTTCGTCCTGATTGGGATGCAGGTTCAGAAAACCATCATTCCTTACCAGGGTTTCACTGATCTTCGGATTGTATTTCATAGTGCAGGAACCAAGCGGGTAAAAACCTTTTTCAATGAAATGGTTCAGATGACTAAGTTCGATAAAATGTCTCATCACATCAAGTTCACTTACTTCCGGCAATCTAAGTTCATTCTGACGCAGATAATCTTTCGGAAAACATCTATCCAGTCCAATTTGGACATCGTTAGCCGGTAATGTATAACCTTTTCTTCCCGGGCTGTGTTTTTCGAATATTGTTTTAGCCATTGTTCACCTCCTGCAGAGCATTGACCAGCTCATCCAGATCTCTTTTCCTCTTCTTTTCCGTAACTGCTATTAACAGCATCTGTTCTTTTCCGAGAGGTGTCAGGTCAATACCGGGGAAAATATTTTTCTGTTTCAACTGAGAGATTATCTTATTTACAGGAAGCCTGGTTTTAACAGCGAATTCTTTGAAGAAAGGAGCTGGAAAAGCCAGCTCATAACCAGGTAGAGCAGCGATCTTCTCTGCCAGATAATGTGCTTTGGTCGTACTCTGTACGGCAATTTCTTTTAAACCTTTTGGCCCTAGTAAACTTAGATACACAGTTGCAGCCAGATTACAGAGAGCCTGATTGGAACAGATGTTGGAAGTGGCTTTGGCTCTTCTGATATGCTGTTCTCTGGCCTGCAGAGTTAACGCATAAGCCTTTTTCCCATCTACATCTACAGTTGCTCCCACTATTCTTCCCGGCATTGTTCTGGCCAGATCCATTCTGGTCGCCAGAAATCCGAAAAGAGGTCCGCCATAAGCCTGAAAATTACCCAGAGCTTGGCCTTCACCAACCACGATATCGCAGTTATATTCGGCAGGGCTGTTGAGCAGAGCCAGAGAAATGGGATCAACACAGGTGATGAGCAGGGTTTGGGGGTTTTCATGGATAATTTTTTCGATCGCCATTACCTGTTCGATATTTCCCAGAAAACTAGGTGTCTGGATTACCGCACAGGCAGTATCTTTATCCAGCAGATTTTTCAGTTTATCGAGATCTACAATGCCTTCACTTTCGGGGATAATGATCAATTCGATCTCCACACCTTCGGTATAGGCTTTAATCACTCGTAAATAGGCAGGATTAAGAGTAGCAGCCAGCAGTGCTTTTTTCTTTCCTGTTTTTCTTACCGCCATCAGGATCGCTTCTGCTGTTGCTGTGGCACCATCATACATACCGGCATTGGAAATATCCATTCCCGTAAGTTCACAGATCATCGATTGATATTCGTAAATGTATTGAAGTGTGCCCTGACTTACCTCTGCCTGATATGGAGTGTAGGCACTGTGAAATTCAGGTCGATGAATAATATGATCAACTGCTGCCGGGATAAAATGATCATAGATACCGCCTCCGAGAAAGGAATTCATCCGACCGGTTGAGATATTGCGGGAAGCAAGTTCATCGATTCTGCGGCTGATTTCTAGCTCAGAATACGAATTTTCCAGACAGCATAATTCCTGATGAAGGAATTTTGGTGGTATGTTTACCAGCAGATCTGCAAAATCCTTCACACCGATAGCCGCCAGCATTTCCCGCCTTTCTTGATCAGTATTGGAAATAAATGGCATAATATCTGCTCCTTTAAGATAACATTTTCTGCATAAAATTTTA
>JAFGMF010000283.1 GCA_016927675.1 Candidatus Cloacimonadota bacterium | reverse complement strand
TATCCAGATAGGCATTTGCCAGTTTTGCATGAGGATTGTCTCTGTTAATATAACTTTCTGGGTTTTCACAGGAAGCAGAGAGCATAATCATACCGCTGTTCAAATATTGCTCAAGCACCGGCGCATATTCATCAGGCAGATGATGACGAAGAACTGTCAGCATAATTTCCAGTTCTTTCCGGAAAGCGTTTTTACCGATCCCGATTTCCTGAAGAATGATTTTTACCCAGGCGACGTATTCGGCAAAAATAGTGGGCGAAGAAGTTTCAATTGCCGACTTCAGATATGAGAGATGATATCCGATATCTCTGTTTGTTTTAATCAGTTGCTCTTGCGTGTAACGGGCAGTTAATTCGGGTTGCGATTTGATTATTTCCTGATATATTTCATCCTGGATGATATTTTTTCGGGTATTTATCAGGTCTGCCAGATTTAAGTTTGTTCCCATAATAAATACTCCTTCGGGTTATCAGTTATTTTTTCTGCTCAAATTTTCCATTTTCTGCATTATCTGGTTATAAAGCAATGTCAAAGAAATGGAAGCGGGAAGATTTTTTCTTGCATGCTGGATAATGGTGTATGCTTCCATTACTCGGTTGTTTTCCAGATAGATCCTGATCAGATCGAGATAACCGGCCGTATTTTTAGGAGATAATTTAATGCTTTGCAAGAGCAGATCAATAGCTTCAGCAGTTTTACCGATCTTATCACAGGCAATTCCGTATCCCCTGTATAGATGATGATTAACCATTTTCATCTGATCTGCGTATTTGAATTCCCAATATGCCTTAAGCCACCTCTCCAGATGAGAATAGGCAATTCCCCGCAGATAGAAAATCGTGCTTTGTTTACCGAACATCCGCTCGGCTTTGTTCAAATATAAGATAGCCTGATGATAATTACTCTGGGTGAAATACAGCTCAGCCAGAAAGATCAGCGGCAGTTCGGAATTGATCGGATATTTCACCAGTTGCTTCATGATCTCAATACTCTGTTCATAATCTCCAAGTCTTGAATAAGCATAAGCTTTATTGTAAAGAAGTTCCTGAAATATTATCGGTGAACTTTCATAATAATCAATTGCCAGTTTATATTCCCGTAAAGATAAGAAACAATTTGCGATTTTAAAGGGTATTTCCTGATCTGTTTTATCAATTTCCCTTAACCTGGTATAAGCCCCGATCGCTTTGCTGTATAATTTCTTGGAAAAATATAACTCTGCCAATGCCTGATAAAGCTGAGCATTCTCAGGATATTCTGATATCGTTTCCAGCAGCAGTTTCTTAACTTTGAGCCAGTTCTTGTCTTTCTGATATTTTACCTGAAACAGAACTTTATTGATTTTATCCATAGATGTATCCATAATCAGATATTTCTGGATTATTTGAATATAAGTGATCTATCGCATTCAGAATATCATCAGTATCATAACTGCGATTGATGAAATCCCTCACAACCGAACCACCTCGAAAACCTTTGGTATACCAGGAAAAATGTGTCCGCATCTCGGTTAATGCCATTTTCTCGCCTTTGTTGCGGACTGAGAGTAATAAATGCTTCCGGATAATCTCCAGCTTTTCCTGTGGTGTGAACGGCATAAACTCGTGATTGTGCAGTCTCGCTTTGATCTCACTTAACAACCAGGGTTTTCCCAATATCCCTCGTCCTATCATAATTGAATCACAGGCGGTTGTTGATAACATCCTTTCTGCGTCCTGCCAGCTTCTGATATCACCGTTCCCGATAACGGGTATGGTTAATGTTTCTGTTAATTTTGTGATCAATGACCAGTCACTGACACCGGAATACATTTGATTCTTTGTTCTAGGGTGCAGGCAGATCATGTCCAAACCGGCAGCTTCCAGCTCTCTTGCCAGATCCAGGCAAATAATGTTGTACCTGTCCCACCCCGATCTTATTTTTGCCGACAGGAGAATTCCCGTTCCGGAAAGCAGCGCTTTAAGCGATGTAATAATCGCTTTTGCTCTGGGGATATCACGCAGAAGAGCTGCTCCGGCTCCTTTTTTGATTACTTTCTTTACCGGGCAGCCCATATTGATATCGATAAAATCGGGTTTCAGATCGATTATACTGGCAGCAGCTCTGGAAATGATCTGGGGGTCTGAACCGAATAATTGGATCCCGAAAGGGCGATGACTATTATCAAAACCGGCATAAATAAGAGTTCGTTCACGATTGTAAAGCAGACCATCGGCACTGCACATTTCGCTGACCATGATTTCGGCTCCGCAATCTTTGCAGATCGTTCGAAAGGCTACATCAGTAACTCCTGCCAGAGGAGCCAGCCATAATTTTTTTTGCGTTAATTCTTTCAGTCTGTTTCTTTTCATCTTATTCTGCTATTTTGAATTGAATAAATACAAACAGCTGCAGCAGCCGAAACATTAAGTGACTCTATATTTTTCTGCATCGGGATTGACAGGAATCGGGTTGCATGAGCTTGGATTTCTGCCGAAATGCCAAAAGCTTCCGAACCAAGTACCAGCGCAATCCGTTTTTCCGGGAAACTGCCCTGCAGGATATTTTCTCCGGTTTGAGCTCTTGTTATCATAATGATGTACTCGGAAGAAGTCAGCCACTCGTAAGTTTTTTCTGCAAAAGGGATGGAAAAAACCGTTCCCAGACATGCACGGATGACTTTTGGATTGAACATCTCACAGCAGTCGGGTGAACAGACTATTCCACCTACACCTGCTGCTGCTGCGGTGCGGATGATGGTGCCGAGATTACCAGGATCTTTGATCCGGTCAAGATACAGGATGAAATCAGGTTCTCCCAGAGTAATATTTCTGGTTTTCAGAATACAGCAGACAGATTGAGGTTCTTTTACAGTTGCAATTCTTCCCATCTGAGCTGCAGTGAGAGAATAGATATTTTTTGCTTTCAGACCGGCGACATCAATATTTTCTGTGTCGTTGATCAAAATTTCTTCAATTTCAACATCATTATTGAGCAACTGATTCAGAACACGCCAGCCTTCTGCGAGAGTAAGACCAGAGGCGATTCTGAATTTCTTCTGCCTTAATTTGATCAATTCTTTTAAATGACTGATTGAAACAGGAGGAAAGCTCATTTTGAATAGATTGCTCTGATCTTGTTATTATCTAT
>JAFGMF010000067.1 GCA_016927675.1 Candidatus Cloacimonadota bacterium | reverse complement strand
TATCAACCTTTTAGATGAAGATTCTTCGATTCTGGAAATGATCGAGATCGAAACCTTGCTCGCATCAGAAGAGGAAATCACCTGTCAGATAGCTCTTATTTTACCACCTTCTGATGAGCTTCAGACCACTTTTATTCAAACTGAAATCATTGTCGATTTTGATGATGATCCGGCAAATAATATCTCAAATCCTTTGAACTTATACATTCTTCCTTTTGGGCAGATCTCTCAGCGTATCGGAACGGGAACTTTCCTTACGACCTGGTACCCGATGAATTTCAATTTTCATAACAGTCTATCGGAAACGATCTACTATCCAAGCGAAATGGTCTATACCGGAGAAATTACAGCTGTTTCCTATTTCAATCATTTTATGTCGAATTTGTACAATAAACAGACTAGATTGTGGATCGGAACGACCAGTCAGAACAATCTTGCTAACGGCTGGGTTCCGGCAGGGAATTTGACGGAAGTTTTCAACGGTTATCTTGATTATCCTTTTGGCAACAATCAGATTCTGATACCACTCGACAGCGGTTATTATTATGCCGGAGGTAATCTGGCTGTAATGTGTAATCGTCCCTGGGATATGGAAACTTACAGCATGGATGATGAGTTTTATGGGACTACCAATTCACCTTATTTTGACAGGACACGCGCCGTAAACAGCAATACCTCTCAGATCAATCCCGATTCTCCTCCGGAAGGATACCTGTTCAGCAGATTTCCCAATACCGTCTTTCATATTGAAGTTGATAATATCGGTTCAGTTGGAGGATATGTTAAAAATACCGGACAGCAATTATTGAATAAAGCCGTAATTACTGTTCAGGAGACTCAGCGGCGCAGGATTACCAACAGCGAAGGCTATTTCCTGTTTGGAAATCTTCTGGATGAAACTTATCAGTTTAAAGCCAGTTGTCTTGGTTATGAAGATCAGATCATTGTTCAGACGGTGATCCCGGATCAGGTGATGGAAATTGAATTTCTTCTGGAAGAATTACCTCTGATGGAAATTTATGGTCAGTTACGGGGGAGTGATCAGCTGGTTCCCGGCGTGGAAGGGGCTGATATCCGTTTAACAGGTTATGATAACGGTTTTACAATATCTGAAGAAAATGGTTTTTTCCAGTTAAGTAATGTATATGCCGGCAGAGATTACGAGTTGATCATCACCCATCCTTCCTATCAACAGGAAAATGTGCAGATTGAATTGGGATATAACGATATGGATCTTGGGGAAATAGTCATCTCAGAGAGAGTTTTTCCACCTGATATGGTCTGGGCTGATCTGGATGCAGATGAAAACACCCTTGAACTGTCGTGGCATGTTCCTCCGGCAGCTCCGGCTGACTCGCGTGAACTTGTCGGATATGATATCTATCGGTTTCTGTTTGAAAATAATGTCAATCCCAATAACTGGATTCAGCTGGCGATAAATTATCCTGATACGGTTTTTGTTGATCAGGAATGGGCAAGTCTGCCATTCGATGATTATCAATATGCCGTTCTTTCTATTTATACCGCAGAAGTGAAATCTGATCCGGCTTATTCCAATGTTCCAAGTTACCTGGTTGCCGTGGAAAATCCTCACCTGAAACCAGCAGTAATCAGTCTCGGACAAAGCTATCCGAATCCATTCCTTTTATCCGGGGGATCAAGGGATTTTTATACCAGATTGAATTTCAGCCTGATTGATAATGCACAAGTCGAGTTATCAATATATAATTTAAAAGGTGAAAAAATTATAACGCTTCTTAACCAGGATATACCTTCAGGTGATCATTCTGTTTTCTGGGATGGAATGGACAACCGGGGGAAACCGGTTAATTCAGGGATTTATTTTTATAGATTTGTCAGTGATAATAGCACTCTAAACAGGAAGCTGGTAATCCTCAAATAAACAAACGATTCATAAAGAAAAAATTACAGGAAGTCAATAATGAAACGAATTCTTATCTCTATTTTGCTGATCTACGTAACTCTTATTATCGCTTCGGAAACACCTGAAGAACTTCTCCGCAGATCCGATGAACTCTATAATCAGGGGGAATTTCTTGAATCTGCCAGAATAATCGATCAAATGATTGAACTCGGTCAGGAATCTGATCTCATCTATTACTATGGAGCTTGTACCTGGTCTTTGTCTGGCGATAAAGTTAAAGCTCTGGACTATTTAAGAAAAGCTGTTGAAGCCGGCTGGCTCGATCGTGAAGCGATAGAATCTGATGCTGATCTGGACGGGATCAGACAGGAAGATATGTATCAGGAAATTATCATGCTGCTTGATCATAAAAGAGAGTTATTAAATGATTCCCTTCCTGTAAATCATGAACCGTTGAAGACCATTTTGCTTCCCGATCCACAGCTGAAAAGCAAGATTTCGGTGGAGGAAGCCCTGCAGAATAGAAGATCCCGTCGTCAATACCTGGATTCCGCCCTGAGTCTGGATGAAGTTTCTCAGATTCTCTGGTCTGCTTATGGGATCACCCGTCCGATCAAAGATGGCCCGGAATACTTGAAAGGTGGATTGAAAACAGCTCCATCTGCCGGTGCTCTTTATCCTCTGGAACTCTATATTGTTTCCAGAAATGTCGAAGGACTGAATCCCGGAATTTATAAATACGATCCGGAAAATCATAGTCTGCTGTTGTTGACTGAAGGAGATATCAGCAACGCTCTTGCAGAAGCTTGTTATGATCAGGAGTGGGTTGAAGAAGCAGCTTTTAATGTTGTATATTCGGCAATTTTCAGCAGAACCACAGATACTTATGGCCCTCGGGGCAGAGAGCGCTATGTCTGTATGGATCTGGGACATTCGGCAGAAAACATCTATCTACAATGTGAAACACTTTACCTGGGAACAGTAGCGATTGGGGCTTTTCAGGATTTCAAGATAAAAAGTCTGATCGGCATGACCAGAGATGAGGAACCACTTTATCTGATGCCGATCGGGAAAAGGGCAGATTAATGGAATAGATAAAAAAAGATCATTCAGAAATAATCATATTTCCTCAAAGTACAATATTAAGAAACCTTGTCTGATGTTAATTCCTGATTACTGTAACCTTATAGAAATATTTGTTGTTACCCAGATCATGATCATGAAATTCCTTGGCGGTTATCGAATCCAGAAGATTGACGGTTGCGGGGGTGAAATTGGGAGTTGTACTGCGATAAATGTTAAAATAACTGAAATTTTCAGTATACTCCCAGGATAATTCAAGATAGTCTTCAGCGGCATGATATCTGATCTGGATATTTTCTACCGGAGTAACGGTGGAATATTGCCAGTCAATCCTGCCAAAAAGGTCATCATCAAAATCTTCTCCGGCAAAATCGCCGGTTGCTTCCCAGAAAACAAGATTTCCGCTGTCAGTTGTTTTGGTTACATTGAAGCCATCGGGATTAACTGTTGGGAATGAGGCAAAAGATATTTCGAGATTTTGAGAATTTTCCACGGTTAAAAGAGTGGCTCCTGCGCTAAGGCTGCTATTACGGAAAATGCAATTATCAAAATCATGAACAGGATCAACTTCTGCAAGATCAGCGATCATCAGTCCGGAACTATCCAAAAATTCGAAAATACCATATTCTGCAGCTATATTCCCCAGAGGTTCAACATTAAATGTGTATAATCCTCCACTGGTACTGGTGACGGTAGCATGACTGGTGCTCGAACCGATTATCTGAATGGTTCCGCCATCAGTTACAGTAAGAGTTTGACCGTTTCCAACTTTGAGGATTGCTCCGCTATCAACCTGCATGATCCCGTTCCCACTGATAATAATTGATCCGTCTGCCTGACCAAGAATATGTCCGTTCAGATCTAAAATACCCTCTACAACAGATATCGTTCCGTCTTCTGCTATCAGGTCGGAGTTCAAAGTGACGGTTTGAGCTCGATTCATTTGTCGGTTAATGTCAGCAGGAATAATTCTGTCAGCATCTTCTTCATATCTATCAGGTGTTTTATCTATAACTATATTAACCAGATTTCCAGTTGATCCGAGGTAACTGATCGATTGATCAGTTGCATCTGCAAACGTAATTGTACCTGTCGATGATATCCAGGCTCCATTTGTCTCTACCAGAAAATCTCCGCAGATATAATGAATCAATCCGCCGGCATTATCAAACCAGCCGCCATTGCTGATCGTAAGGTCATTTAAGATATAGAGCCCGTTATTTATCAGAACGTTGCCACCCGGTTTGTCGATGATCAAGTTAACCAGCAGTTGATTTGTTTCGGATGAGAAATTCTGGTCGATACTTCCAGTAAAACTTAGAATCGAGCTGCTTCCCGGATGAAAGCCATGCCATACTGAAAAGTCTGCATTACTGTCAGTCCAGTCACCAGAAACGTTAATCATCTGATTATTTCCTGTAGAAAGATCGAGTCCGGCTCCAACGGATATCTCCAGATCTCCCAGAATGTTCAGAGTACAGTTATCATCCAGTGCCAGACATCCGCTGAGGATTTCAAGGTCATTAAGCACTTCGATAACTACTCCGTCAGCGATCATGGGCGTTTTCCAGTCACCGGGCGTCGGATCATTTATCTTCAGATTATAAAAACTGGTATCACCGGTCAGATTCGATTCATTCGGACCGGTAAAAACAACGCTTCCCAAGTTGGGATTGAATCCTGATACACCATTTGGATTTATCCAGTTACCACCGACATTAACAGTAAGATTATTATTAACAATAAGGCTTCCTGATTGGATGAAAAGGTCATTCTTTATGGTGAGATTCGTGTATGCAGTAACAGTGCCGTCGTTTTCGCGGTTTATCGTCAGATCATGCAGATAATTATTATTGTAAGTATAAATAGTATTCATATTTGAACCGATCATCTCAACCGTACCGTCGGTAGGTTGAAAAATTCCTGTTCCGGTAGCACAGAAACTCTGTCCGGTTCTGATCACACCTCCGGTGATGGTTTTGGGTACTGTGGACAGATACCAGCTGTTGTAGGTTGTCTCCAGCAAGCCGTCGGACATGATTAGATTTCCGGCTATTACCATCCAGTTACGGCTGATAATCAAAGGTATATCGCAAACAAAACTGCCACCTTCGATGGTCAAAGAACTTGTTGCCGTCATGAATGGTTCACCATGGAGCAAAACGCTGGCAACACCGACATCCAATGTTCCGTTCAGGTTGAGATCGTCCGAGATCACCAGTTCCGATCCGGACGCCATATCCACTGTGGCATTATCTGAAATGGTCATAAATCCGTTGATAAACATATCATATGGCTGAAGATGAAAAGTATTTCCGCTTTCAACAGAACAATTTCCTGCAAGACGAAGAGGTTGGGTTGAACCCGAAGCGATAAAGAACTCTCCCGAAGATTTATTTATGATGAGATTTCCGATATTTACATCGGGATCAAAACACCAGAAACCTGATTGATAGCAATCACTGGTAAAAATAAAAGTATTTCCGGAACCGAATTGAGCATCTGTACCATTATGAAAAGATACGGAATAATAGGGATATATCTTTCCGGAAGTGATTTCGGTCGTCGAGCCTGGATACCAGCAAAGGTCATGCCCTGTGGAGCTGCCACAGTAAAGGACAGAGGATGTTGAAGTCATCTTCAGATTCCCGTAGATATTCATGTCTCCGGCTACGGATAGGGTATATGATGCCAGGTCAAGTGTACCGTTTGTCAGGTTCAATGAACCTGAAACAATTACCGAGGAAGATAGAATAGCAGAGTTGTCTCTCAGAGTAATCAGATCTTCTCCGAATCTGTTTTGGAAAAAGATTTTTTCACCGTGAGGTTCCGCTATTGTTTCAGAATTATGTAAAATCTGAGGTGGCTGATAATTAAAATCAGTATTCAATTCGGGAAGATATCGCATATCTGTTTTTTTCAGAGAGAGATTTGCCAGTTCAGTATCAGTGAGTAGTCTGACGGTACTACCTTTATTGATTAGCAAATCATTAAAATGATTATCCGGGATAGAAGAGATGTAGGAATTCTGAATGCCGTATAGTTCAACAGTTCCACCAATTGGTGTGAATCCCGGGTAATTGATTTGAAAGTTTCCGATGGTTCGCAGAGTCCCGCCTGTCATGTTCACGGAAATCGGATACGAAGAGGCAAAGGAAATGCCGTTATTTTTAAAATCAATTATCCCGCCACTCATCTCAAGATTTGCGGGTGAGAGCCATCCCCACAGGCTCAATTCGGATGGGTCTCCGTAAATATTTAAATTTCCGCCGAAAACATGCAGATCACCGTTAAGGTCTACGTATTCATCTGTATTGTAAATATTAATCGTCCCGCCGGAGTTCAAATAAAAAGATCCGTAAATGCCAGATTGATCAAGATCTTCCGCAGTAAAAACACCGGAAAGAACATCTACTGCTCCGGCTGTCCACAGATAATGAGCACAGGTTATTTCGGTAGCGTTGACCCGAAATGCTCCGCCGTCGGGTTTGTCTATCTCAAGCCGATAAAATGTTTGATCAGAACAGTATTGATGATAATTACCACCGTTAAAGACTACTTTGTTCTGATCCTGTGTGAAACCTCCTGGTCCGACCAGGTTATTCCAGTTTCCACCGATTTCAAGAACCAGGCTATTATTGACGAAATCCAGATTTCCGCCGGTGATGGAAAGATCGCCCCGGATATCAAGATCATCCCAAAGGTAAAAAGTGCCTGTGCAGTTAACGATCAGATCATGAAAATAATCTCCATCTGTATATAACCCCAGATAGGGATTAGTCCCGCTAAATTCGAAGCTGCCGTTTTCAAAGGAATAAGAAGCTTCTTCTTCGTTGTAGAAAAAACCGCCCAAATGAATTGTCCTGGTAAACTGAACTGGTGCATTCAGAGCAGCAAAATTATAATTATAGATATTACCGTTTATTTGAGGATCTGCTGTGGAGAGAAAACTGAATCTGGCTGTCCCACCACCTGATTTACTTATTTTCAGATCATTGAAATAGCTGTTATTATCATAAAATCTTATCCAGGAATCTGTTGTTCCGGTGAAATTTATACTGCCATCATCCAGTTGGATAGCGCTTCCGTTCTCGAAATTCCAATTGCCCTCTACAGAGATTTCAGCATCGGCATTGAAGTTTGCGTTAGATCCGGATTTCCAGATCACATCACCGCCTACATTGATCCTGCTGCTGCTCTCTTCCAGGGTAAGATCACCACTGATCAGCAGATCAGAATTAATATTCAGAGTGAAATCATGAATTCGTAATTCGGATCCGGAATAAATTATCAGATCTCGGCAAGATTCATCATAAAAGTCGACATTTGGGGGATGATATCCATTGTCAGCAATTACTACATCTTCAACTGCCGTTGGAATATGACCATAAGACCAGTTGTTGTCATTATGCCAGTAATAATTGAAAGAGCCCAGCCAGGTGTTACCTTCATAATATGGTATTGTGGCAACATAAGTAAATCTGTTGTATGCTGTTACCGTCAAAGTAAGTTCATTTCCCGGTTCTGCGTCCGAGAAGTCCAGGTTTGCAAAACCGAGAGAACCAACATATTTGGCATCTACGATGTTATTATCCTGGTCTGTTAAACAAACCAGAGAACCGGTAATACCGGTATTTACCATGAAAAAGCTGTCGGAAGGATCGATATATTCCTTGTGTACAACCGTCATGCTGGTGGGTGTATCGGTTCTAACCATCAGGGAAGCATCACCGAAAATATTCCAGGCTTCAAAAACATAGGAGCTGGAACTGTAATCATCCAACATCTGACAGCCGCCATTGAAAAAAAGCCCACCGATGGTCAGATTATCTTCGGCTACAAGCAGATCGGTAACTTCATCCTGGGCAGCCATAGGCGGATTCCAAGGCTGTGAAATTGATGATGCCCAGATTGCAATTGCTCCGGTAGGATAACCGAAAGTGTTGTGAGTGGCTCGCATCCAGGCTTCTGCAAAACATGTGGTCACTGCAAAATTACCGTTCCAGCAGGCTACATCACAAATGAATGGTAACATGAAACTGTTAGTTAAGTTGTTGACATCAATATTATTAAAACCTGATGTTGTCCAGCTCGAATTGTTTCCATGACCAGTATAATTAATGAAACCTCTTCCGGCATTAACCTCGTCCATAACTTCTGTATCTGTTACTCCGGGATCATAAAGCTGCCCCACATAAGTGTAATTATAACCTAGAAGATCTGTTCTGATATTATCAAGATGCTGCCAGTCATATTCACCATCATCTCCGGGACCCTGGTTTGAAGCAACTCCCAGAGCATAATGCGGCCAGTTTACATTATCGATGTTTTTTTCATAGTAAATCGTGCGTTCCACCTGCGTCTCAACATGTGCTCCGACCTGAGCCGAAAATCTGCCGACCAGAATATCGGGATAATCATCGGAACCGTCAATCAATGAATAGAACGGATCGAGCCCGGAACTTCCGCTGAAAAATGTAGGAACATGGTAACCATCACCAACAAGCTG
>JAFGMF010000066.1 GCA_016927675.1 Candidatus Cloacimonadota bacterium | reverse complement strand
GCAGCGTCTCGAATTTCTCAAAATTGCCGAAGATGCAGTAGAATTTTCGAAATTCACCCTGCAGGCTTTTTCCGATATTGTTCTTAAGAATAAGGTCTATCTGGATCTGATCGTAGGCGATATTTATAAACATGAAACCTATTATATGGGTCTGGTGGATGAAAATAACAAAGTAGATCTTTACGACGGGAAAATCAGAGTAGTTGACCCGGAAGGTAAGGAATTCGCCAGATTTGACGGGAAAGACTATCTGGAACACATTGTCGAGAGAGTCGAACCATGGAGTTACATGAAATTTCCCTATCTGAAGAACGTTGGCTGGAAAGGATTTGTAGACGGCAAGGATAGTGGTGTTTTCAGAGTGGCACCCCTGGCCAGACTAAACGCTTCTGACGGTATGTCAACTCCTCTTGCCCAGGCTGAATACGAAAAAATGTACTCAACTCTGGGTGGGAAACCTGCTCATTATACTCTGGCTTTCCACTGGGCTCGTCTGGTAGAAGTGATGTATTCTGCAGAGCATATGGTTGATCTGCTCAAGGATAAATCCATTACCTCTACTGATATCAGACGTTTGCCTGAAGAAACTCCTGAAGAAGGTATCGGGGTGGTCGAAGCACCCAGGGGCACACTGATCCATCATTATAAAACAGATAAAAAAGGGATGGTTACCGGAGTCAATCTGATCGTGGCTACGGTAAATAATTCGGCAGCGATTTCGATGTCTATCGCCAGAGCAGCCCAGAAACTGATCAGAAACGGTAAAGTAGATGATGGGATTCTCAACATGGTTGAAATGGCTTTCCGTCCTTATGATCCATGCCTGGCCTGTGCTACTCACTCGCTGCCAGGAAAAACTCCCCTGAAAGTAGAAATTAAGGATTCACAGGGTAATAAAATTAAAACAGTTGTCAGAGATTAATCCTGATTGAATGAAAACACTGGTAATTGGTCTGGGAAATACAATTCTTAGCGATGATGGGGTTGGGATCAGAATAGCCCGGGAAATAGAAAAATCCTGTCCGGGCACAGATATTCTGGAAGCAAGCGCTGCCGGCTTCAGAGTGATCGATGAAATATTGGGATACGATCGCCTGATCCTGATTGATTCAATTAAAACCGGACAACATCAGCCCGGAAAACTTCTTCGTTTCAACTGGCAGGATTTCAACAAAACGATGCATCACTCTTCACCTCATGATATCAGCCTTTTTGAAGCTTTCGAGCTGATGCGCAGGCAAGGCCAGGAACTTCCAGATGATATCAGCATTTATGCTGTTGAAGTGGTTGATACCTTTACCTTTTCGGAGAATTGTACTCCTTCGGTTGAAGCTGTCATCCAGACTCATGCCGAGAAAATAATCAGAGAACAATCTCTAATCTGATAAGCATACTAAAATTTTGGAGGTTTGATGAACATTCATGAGTATCAGGCAAAAGCTATTCTGGCTGACTATGGTGTTACTATTCTCAAGGGTGCAATGGCAGAAACACTTGAGGATGCAGTTCAGGCAGCTGAAATTCTGGGTGGCAAATCCTGGGTCGTGAAAGCTCAAATACATGCCGGCGGACGCGGGAAAGCCGGTGGGATAAAACTAGTCAAGTCCAGAGCAGAATTGGAAGAAACCGTAAAAAAAATGCTGGGTATGCGATTGATCACACACCAGACTGGTTCTGAAGGTAAACTGGTAAAAAAAATCTATCTTGAAGAAACAGCCGTTATCAAAAAAGAATACTATCTGGGAATTGTATTGGACAGAGCCAAAGAAATGCCGGTTATAATTGCATCCACAGAAGGCGGGGTCGAAATTGAAAAAGTAGCCGCAGAAACTCCGGAAAAAATTGTCAAGGTTGCCGTAGATCCCCTGATCGGTTTCCGCAGCTTTCACGCTCGTGAACTGGTGTTTGGACTTGGTTTGACCACAATTCAGCAGAAATCATTTTCTCATTTTGTCAAAGCTTTGTATCATGCTTATTATCAGAAAGAATGCAACTTGATCGAAATTAATCCTCTGATCCTGAACGACAAGGATGAATTTATTGCCCTGGATGCAAAAATGGGTTTTGATGACAATGCACTTTTCCGGCATCAGGAAATCCGGAATCTTCAGGATTTGGATGAGGAAGAACCCTCCGAATTGGAAGCCGGGAGTTTCGGACTGAACTATATCAAGCTGGAAGGTAATGTCGGATGTATGGTAAATGGTGCCGGACTGGCAATGTCCACGATGGATATCATCAAACATGAAGGTGGTGAACCGGCAAACTTTCTCGATGTCGGTGGCGCTGCCAGCGCAGAAACAGTTACCAAGGGTTTTGAGATCATTCTGCGTGATCCGGGGGTTAAGGCGATTTTTGTAAATATTTTTGGTGGTATCGTGCGGTGTGATAGAATTGCCCGGGGGATACTCGATGCAACAGGTGCTTCGGGTGTTCAAATACCCCTGATCATCCGTCTGGATGGGACTAATTCGAAAGAAGCGGTTAAAATTCTTCAACAGGCGAAAATAGATAACATAATAACTGCCACTGATCTGGCTGATGGTGCCAGAAAAGCAGTTAAGGCTGCCGGGGAGATGGGAAGATGAGTATTCTTGTAAATAAGCAGTCAAAAGTATTAGTTCAGGGATTTACCGGTAAAGAAGCAACTTTCCACTCGGAGCAATGTTTATCTTATGGAACGAATATCGTTGGCGGAGTGACACCGGGAAAGGGTGGGCAAATACATTTGGGGAAACCTGTGTTCAATACTGTTCGTGAAGCAGTTCGTGCAACCGGTGCAGATGTTTCCATGATTCTGGTACCTTCAGCTTTTGCGGCTGATGCTATTATGGAAGCTGCAGCGGCTGAAATCAGAGTTATTGTCTGTATCACAGAAGGAATTCCCGTCCAGGATGTTATGTATGCAAAAAAATATGTGAAAGATAAAGGATCGGTGCTGATTGGACCTAATTGTCCGGGGATTATCACCTCAGAAGAGAGCAAAATTGGTATTATGCCCGGATTTGTCTTTAAAAAAGGAACGATAGGTTTGATCTCCAAATCGGGGACTTTAACCTATGAAATGGCTAAGCAGATTGTCATCAATGGGGCTGGAATTTCTACGGCAATCGGTATCGGGGGTGATCCGATCATCGGTACAACCTTCGTAGATCTGCTAAAATTATTTAAGGATGATCCTGAAACTGAAGCTGTTGTCATGATCGGCGAGATAGGCGGTGATCTGGAGATCCAGGCTGCTGATTACATCGAGCAGGAGTTTACAAAACCTGTTGTTGCTTTTATCGCCGGGCAGACAGCACCCAGAGGTAAACGCATGGGACATGCCGGAGCTATTATAGCCGGAAGTAAGGGAACTGCCATTGAAAAAATGAATGCTCTCAAGAATGCAGGTGTAAATATTGCCGAGACTCCGGCCGTTGTGGGTGAGACAATAGTAAAGATCATGAAAAACAAAGAATAAGGAGTTAGTGTGCGCCAGTTAGATGTTAAAGAAATCATACCTGTGGTCAGGAAACTTTGCATTGATGCTAATTATTATATTGGTGCAGATGTGATTAACAGGATCAAAGAATTTTACCAAAAAGAAGAATCTCCCACAGCAAGAGAAGTACTTGCCATTCTTCTGGACAACTATCAGCTGGCAGCAGCAGAAAAAATGCCCATCTGCCAGGATACCGGTGTTGCTGTGGTTTTTGTTGAACTCGGACAGGATGTTCATTTGACTGGCGGGGATTTTCAGGAAGCGATCAATGAGGGTGTTCGCCAGGGTTATCAGGATGGCTATCTGCGGAAATCCATGGTTGATGATCCAATCATTGCGAGAAAAAATACACGGGATAATACACCGGCGATAATTTACACAGATATTGTGCCCGGAGATAAAATTCTGATCACCGTTGCACCCAAAGGCGGTGGTTCAGAGAATATGAGTGAAGTTAAGATGATGAAAGCTGCTGATGGAATAACAGGAGTTATCGATTTTGTCGTGGACAGAGTCCGCAGATCAGGCGGTAACCCCTGTCCGCCAATAGTTGTCGGAGTCGGCCTTGGCGGCAATTTTGAACAGAGTGCTCTACTGGCAAAAAAGTCACTGCTTCGGAGCCTGGATTCTCCAAATCCTGATCCTGAATGGGCGAAAATCGAAGTTGAAATTCTGAACAAAATTAATGATCTGGGCATCGGACCTCAGGGATTGGGTGGAAGAACGACAGCTCTGGGTGTTCATATCCTGCACAAACCCTGCCATATTGCATCAATGCCTGTAGCGGTAAATATCCAGTGTCATGCTGCCAGGCATAAATCTGCACAAATCTAACCAGAGAGAGACAATGCCGAAAACAGTAAAACTTCAAACACCGCTGAGTGATGCTGATGTATCAGTATTGGAAATAGGAGATACCGTATTGATCACCGGGACTATCTATACGGGGCGCGATGCAGCCCATAAACGTCTTGTGGAACTGCTTGAAGCCGGCAGGGAATTACCCTTTGATATCAAGGGTCAAGTTATCTATTATGTCGGACCTGCCCCTGCGCCTCCCGGAAAACCGATCGGATCTGCCGGGCCAACAACAAGCTACCGGATGGATCCTTATGCTCCGGTTCTTCTCGATGCCGGGCTTAAATGTATGGTCGGGAAGGGACCTCGTGGACCTGAAGTGATCAAATCAATGATCAAGAACAAAGCCGTTTATCTGGTTGCCATTGGAGGAGCTGCGGTTGTAGTTGCTAAATCAATAAAAAAAGCTGAAGTTATAGCTTATGAAGATCTTGGTACAGAAGCCATCCGTAAACTTGAAGTAGAAGATTTTCCCTGTATTGTCGCTAACGATATTTCGGGAAAAGATATATACCAGGAAGGCGTAAAAAGATATAAGAAATAAGTGAGGAATACCATGCGAGCATTAAAACTCGACCTTTCCAATTTAAATGAAATTTTTCCTGATGATTTTACTCAGGAGCAGATTGCCAGGGCAAAAACTTTATTTTTAAAAAGAATGGCTGAAAAATGCCATAAATTCTACGGCGGTAAGATTCAGACAATACCCAAAGCTGGTGTCTTTGGCTTTAACTGGTTCAATATCTGGTATACACCCGGAGTTTCAAAAATCTCAACCACAATCAGAGACAATAATGATTCCAGTTTTGAGCTTTCCAACAGAGGTAATCTTGTTGCAGTGGTAAGCGATTCCACCCGGGTTCTGGGTGATGGTGATTGCACTCCCCCGGGCGGATTGGGCGTAATGGAAGGAAAAGCCTTTCTGATGAAGTATCTGGGTGGAGTGGATGCGGTAGCACTTTGCATTGACAGTACCAATAAAAAAGGTGAGAAAGATCCGGATAAAATCATTGAATTCGTCAAGATGTGCCAGCCAAGTTTCGGAGCTGTCAATCTGGAAGATATTTCTCAGCCGAATTGTTACAAAGTATTAGATGTTCTGCGGGAAGAATGTGAGATACCCGTCTGGCATGATGATGCCCAGGGAACAGCTTGTGTGACCCTTGCCGGTTTGATCAATGCTCTTAAACTGGCCGATAAGAAGATTGGCGATGTAAAGATAGTCATGCTTGGAGCCGGGGCATCCAATACGACTATCGCCAGGATAATCATAACTGCCGGAGCCGATCCGGCTAAAATTATCATGTTCGACTCAAAGGGAGCCTTGTCAAAAGATCGAGATGATTTAAAATCAGATACCAGATTTTATCGTAAATGGGAAATATGTGAGAATACTAATCCGAAAAAGGTCAATGATATTGCAACAGCTTGCAAAGATGCAGATGTTCTGATTTCACTTTCCAGACCGGGACCCGATGTGGTAAAACAGGAATGGATTAAATCGATGGCGACAAAATCGATAGTTTTTGTCTGTGCTAACCCGGTTCCGGAGATTTATCCTTATGCAGCCAAGGAAGCTGGAGCATATATTGTGGCAACCGGAAGAGGAGATTTCCCGAATCAGGTAAATAACTCTCTTGGTTTTCCGGGCATTTTGAAAGGAGCCTTGATGGTCCGGGCAAAAAAAGTGACTGATGAAATGGCGATCGCAGCTGCCAATTCTCTGGCAAACTATGCTGAAAAACGCGGGATCAATCCAGATAATATCGTGCCTACAATGGATGATGCTACCGTATTTCCCGAAGAATCTGCCGATGTTGCCATGCAGGCTATTAAAGATGGTGTTGCCAGAGTACAGTTAACCCGTGAAGAAGCTTTTGAAAAAGCAAGAAGAGATATCGAATATTCCCGAAATTTAACTCAAAGCCTGATTAACGATGGTTTTATTAAACATCCTCCTCAGGAAATACTCACTGAAGCAATTAAATGGGCGGTCGACCAGGTTAAATAAACTTACATGTGATTAAAACCTTTCTCCGCCTGCAGGTTAATAGACCGCCAAAGGATTACAAGCCTGTCAGAGGCGGATAAATCTTTGGATGGATTTATAAATCGAAGAATTTTGTCCCCCTTCATAAGGGGGAATTAAAGGGGGTTT
>JAFGMF010000282.1 GCA_016927675.1 Candidatus Cloacimonadota bacterium | reverse complement strand
CCTCCGCAGAATCTTCAGACTTTTTCCCAGACCTATCCATTACCGACAGCTAATATCTGGACGTCTCCTTCAGCTTTCGATCCTGCTCAACCTGATCCTTACGATCCAGATAATGATAAACTCCTGTTAACCAGCATACTTTCCCCCAACTCAGCAATTTATCTGCAGAATGCCACTTATTATCGTGGCTGGATGCAGGGGTCGGATTGGTCTACCGAAGCACTTCAACTATCTATGACTTCGGATCATTCTTTCGAGACACTTTTCAGTTTCACAGATCCATTACCCGGTTATGGAGATGCGGTTTTTTATTTTGAATTCGATGATGGTAATGTTATGCGTCAGGTTACAAGCACTCAAAGGCTTGAACCGGTTCAATCCATACCCAATTTCACTATCACCCAGTATGTCGCAAATGAAGACGAGACAATGGCCACATTCACGGTTGATACTCCGGACTTTGTATCTCTCACAGGTGGTGGTTTAGCTCAGGATGACATTTTATACTCGGGTGATTTTTCCGGCTCTGGCACTCCTTTCACAGTTGCTTTTGAACTTACCCACCGAAGAACCGTAGGTGACTGGATTTTCTATCTGCTTTTCGGAGAGGATGAATTTTCTTATAATATTCCTGAAAGGATTGAATTTCCTCCACAAAATGCACCTCAGAAACCACAGAATATCTCAATCTCTACCGAAGGTGATCTGATCATCCTAATCTGGGAAGAAGTTCCCGGGTGTACTTATAATGTTTATTCTTCATCTGAGCCATACAATTCTCCGGCAAGCTGGAATGTGGAAGAAACCGGTCTAAATACAACGACCTGGTCTGGTCCTTTATCAGCTGAAAAAAGATTCTACTTTGTTAAAGCAGTGAATTGATCTATTTGACGATAAGCAGTTTTCTGATCTGTTTGTCTTTCCCGGCAAGCAATTTGGCAAAATAAATCCCGGATGATACTCTCCGATTTTGGGAGTCTGTTCCATTCCAGGAACAGGAATGATTCCCAGCCGTTAAATTCCCGGCAAAAACATCTTTTACTTTCTGACCTTTGATATTATAGATAACCAGTTCAACCCTGCATGGCTGAGTTAATCCAAAGTTCAGGGTAGTAACGGGATTAAACGGATTGGGATAATTTATCAACCTTGATATCCTGGCGGTGTTGTGATCAATTCCACTGAAATGCTGATTTCTGATTCTCAGATCACCATCATAACAACCCGGAGCAGGCGGTTGCCAGGTAAATAATTGATCCGGATGAAGATCAATCTGTGTCCCATCCAGAAAAATACTGGCTTGATAACCATCAGGAAAATCGCTGAAATCTGCCTGCAGGATAATGCTGGAGAAATTATCTACTTCGATGGAAAACTCCCATGTCTTTTCTTCAGGAAGATTTCCGGAAAGAGGTGTTTTGAATTCCTGATTAAGGTGCAAATGGGTGAACAGAGAATCGTTGACGGGATCTTTTCTGAAATAGAGAGAAACGCTTTCGGGAAGTGGTTTTCCGGGAGGTTCAGGCAGATCGTAAAGAAAATCATAATCATCACCGGCTAACACTGTTACTCCGGCAGTCATCTCATCACTATCCCCTTCCGGAATAGCTGCAGATACCTGCAGACGCCAATCGAAATAATCGCTCAGTTCAAAAGAATCGTTATAGGGAATGAATCTGCAGTAAAAATTCTCGTCTACTTCAGGATAGGCATAAAGAAAGAAAGACTCCTGGGGCTCAATTATATCGCTTTTTTCATAGATGTGATCCCGGTATAGATAAATTGATCTGGAGATTTTTTTTTCAGACAGCATTGCCCGGCAATTGTAAACATCTTCATTTACAAGGAACCGGAGATCTTTGAATCCATAACTGCAGAAATGGGGATTGGGAATCAGGTTCCAGCCCGGTTGAAGCGGAATGTCGATCTGAGTCTGCTGAATATCACAGTCTGTTTCGAAATATATATCTTCAGGACTATAAAGCCAATAAGAATTGCCAAAGCTCAACAGGTCTGTAGGATTATATTCGTAGGTCTGGCTGAAGGTATACAACTCCGCTTGGGGGTCAAAGACGACTGATACCTGCCAGGTTTCATCAGGCCAGGTACTGGATATGGTATTCCAGCCGGCAGGTTTGCTGAAAGTTGTTACTGCCGGTTGAATACCCAGTCGGTAATTTGAATAAAATCTGAGAACTTCTTCATGTCTGGTAAAAACATCAATCACTATCCGCGCATTGTTAAATACGATCCCGTCAGGTACTATCCAGCTATAGTGAGAGACCGTATTGATCAGATCATCCGCGATCATGAGACTGTCTTCTTCAGCTAATAATTTAATTTCGAGATGTTCGATCAGCGGAGAATAATACAGGTTCCAATTGATATCATAAACATCTCCTGCCTGGAGAATCCGGTTCTGGGTACCGACAATATAGGCTACCGGAAGAAGATTACCCCAGAATAATCTAAAATTAACAGTATCACTGGCAGTTGAATAATAGTTATAGTCCTGGGAGGT
>JAFGMF010000281.1 GCA_016927675.1 Candidatus Cloacimonadota bacterium | reverse complement strand
TATCGTTATGGAGATTGGAAAACTCCGGTGAAGACCTGGAATTTTAAAAAAGATGATCAGGCGATAGTTGCACAGCAAGATCAAGTAGGTGACTGATGCAATTATATTATTATGCTAATCACATTTATCAATTATCCTATTCGATTCCACTCTATCTCAGACAGGGCGGAACTTATCTGCTTAATCGCTATTCGAGATTGATCCCGTTCCATCGATATCTGCGTGGACTCCAGCCAATCGGAAAACAGGGGAAAAAAAGTCTTCCTCCTGTTAAGATCATCAATCCTGATCATCTCAGCCTGAAAGATGCATTGATCCTATCTCATTCCAATCACCATCTTCAGGGTGGTAAGGATGTTATCAGAGTCTTTATCGGGCATGGGACAGGTGATAAACCCTATGGCGGTAATCGGATAACAGCGGAAAATCTGCTTAACTACGAATATATCTTCATATCTGGACCTAAACATCTGGCCAGACTTAAAGATGCAGGAGTAACAATTCCTGAAGAGAGATTGGTTAAGATCGGTAATATGCGTTTTGATGATTATGTAAATGGACTTATCAATAAAACTGCTGTCATGGATCACCTGGGAATTATCGATCGCTCCCGTAAAAATATTCTCTATGCTCCGACCTGGCGTTTTGGTAAAGGTTCCCTGAAAAAATGTTTTTATCATTTTGCCCGACAGATTACAAAGGAACATAATCTGATTGTTAGACCACACCATCATGAGACAAAACATATTCCTTTTTTAAGATTATGGGCTCGATTTAATGGGATCAGACACCTGTATTTCTCAAATTCATCCGATCTGGCCAAAAATGACACGATGTTCGATTTTGCTATATCCGATCTATTGATCAGCGACACTTCCTCTGTCTTATATGAATACCTGATCACAGGTAACCCGATCATCGTTGTTGACACGGGATACACAAAATTACAGAAAATGCCCGATGAGATGAACATTCTTACTATTACAGATTCTTATGGTCATCATAATGATATCCTTGAGCTGATAAATAAAAATCTGGCTGACCGGTGCAGGTCTGATGAATATCAAACAATGTTGTCTGCCTGTTTTTATTTCAATGACGGAAAATCAACCGAACGAGCAGAAAAGTTTATCAAAAAATTTCGGGAACTGTAATGAAAGATAAAACCGATATTGGTTATTATCTGGTAACGGATATTCAGCATCTTCCTCCAGTTATCCGTCTTTATCCTTATCTCGGCGGTATCATTTTTACCTGTAACAAGAAGATCTTTAATTACCTGCAGGAAAAGTATCAAGATTTGAATATCAAAGCTTATCTCTGCAAAAATACAAGAGAAATCCATAAACTGATCCTGAAAAACCGGATCAGAATAATGATTTATCCGAGTTATCATGTTCTTTTTCTGGGTAAAGCAATCCAGATATTTCATGGCGGATTGTCTGATAAAAACTATGTCGAATCGGTAAAAGTGATTGTCTACGATCTGGTATTGTTTCCCGGTGAGAAAACCAAAGATAAAGTTGCCCGGTCTGGCTATCTGAAGTATCTTCGGGAATGGAAGATCATCGGTTATCCCAAATTTGATCCTCTTGTGAATATGCAGCTTGAAGTTAAACAGTTATTTAATAACAAGAGGAAAACGATCCTGTATGCTCCTACCTGGGTCAGTCAGAAAACCAGATTAAAAATGATCAAGTTTTCTCCGTATGGGGAAAGTTCACTTGAATTGTGGGCAAAACCAATTATTCGTGCACTTCAGCAAAATTATAACCTGATCATCAAATATCACAGCCGGATCTATCGTAAACCTGATGATATCTATGATCAGGTTGAAGGTCTGATAGCAGAACTGGATGCGGCTGAACGCGTCAAGGTGGTAGTGGACGACAATATCCTGTCCTATATGTATCAGGCTGATCTGATGATCTCAGATATTTCAACGGCCTGTTATGAATGGTTTCATTTCAACAGACCGATAATTTTTGCCAATCCGGCTCCCGAGCACTATCAAGTCTCAGAGGATATCAGTTCCAACACTTATGCCTGGCAATGTGGCGATGTGATCAATAAATCAGAAGATATCCTTCCTCTTGTAGAGAGGAATCTGGAAAATGATATCCATCAGGGGATTAGAAATAAAATATTCAATTATACAGTTTTTCAGCCGGATGGTAAAGCAACAGCAAGACAGGTGACAGAAATCCTGGATTTTGCGGCAAAGTATAAAAATACGCCTTATCTGTGGCTGATCTTTACATCTTATCTGTTCAGACGATATCGCCGAAATTTATCCAAAATCAAAAACTGGTATTATCACAGATTCCGGAAAAACAAGATCGGTAAATAGATTTTATCTAAAGCTTTTTGTTAAAATTCCAGTTTGCAATCCTCAGCTTTTTCGATAAAAGCAACCAGCAGATCTATGGCAGCCTGAACATCTTTTTTATTCACCATTTCGTTAGGTGAATGAACAAATCTTGCAGGAATTGATATAGTGCAGACCGAGCCTTTTCCAAAACGCTGCATAGCTCCGGCATCAGTTCCGCCAAAGGGAAGAATTTCAAACTGATAGGGGATTTTATTCTTTAAGGCAATCTTTTCCATGAATTTCACGATGCCGTGATTTGAAATACTGGCAGAATCATTGATCTTGATCGCCACACCCCGTCCAAGCTGCGTAACCTGATCGTGATCAGCCACACCGGGAGTATCAAAAGCCGCTGTTACATCAACGGCAATCCCGATATCGGGATCGATCTGCCGGGAAGCCGTAAAAGCCCCGCGTAATCCCACTTCTTCCTGAGCCGTACCAACTGCATAGACGTCAGCTGATGTTTTACCAAGTCTTTTCATTACTTCCAGAATAACATAACAGGCAATCCGGTTATCAAAAGCCTTGGAGATAAAAACATCACCCTGACGGATAAATTTACGATCAAGAACGATCATGTCACCGACAGAGATCAACTTCTTCAACTGTTTCTCAGTGAAACCGGTATCAATAAAGAGATCATTCAATTCTGGAAGCTTATTTCTTGCTTCAGGAGGTGCCAGAAATACCGGAGTTCCTTCCACAATACCGAAAATTTCCCTGCTGCCAATGATCTTAACCCGCTGAGAAACCAGTACTCTCGCACTATGCCCACCGCGGGGAGAAAATCTGATAAAACCGTTTTTATCAATATATCTTACGACAAAGCCGATTTCATCCATATGACCTGCCAGCATAATTCGAAGCGGTTTTTCTGCACTGCCTTTTTTCAGACCGATTACGTTGCCGATCCGGTCAATACTTACGGTATCAG
>JAFGMF010000065.1 GCA_016927675.1 Candidatus Cloacimonadota bacterium | reverse complement strand
ACGTCATTGCGAATCCCCTTTGGGGATGAAGCAATCTTCTACCCCAAACCGTTCAACTTTCCCTTTTCAACAAAACTATAGCCGTTGCGGAAATACCTTTGTTTTCTCCGCTTATTCCCAACCCTTCCTCTGTGGTTGCTTTAACCGAAACATTGGCGGGATCGGTCTGCAGATCTGCTGCCAGAATTTCCCTCATCTCTGGAAGATAGCTCATTAATTTTGGATTCTGAGCGCAGATGGTTGAATCCAGATTACTGATCTGATAACCTCTGTTCAGCATGAAGGCAGTGGTATCCTGCAGAAGCTTTCTGCTGTTGATATTTCTGTATTTTTGATCAGAATCGGGGTACATCTGCCCGATATCTCCAGCAGCCAAAGCTCCCAGGATCGCATCGATAACGGCATGGATCAGAACATCAGCATCAGAATGACCAAGCAGACCCAGATTGTAGGGGATTTCAACTCCGCCTAAAATCAGTTTTCTCCCTTCGACTAATCGATGAACATCATACCCGTAACCGATTCTCATCTGATACTCCCGTTAATCGACGGTGATTGATTTAGAGACGTTTTTCGGAACATCCGGATGAACTCCGTGATCAATTATTCCCAGTGTGTCGAGTTTCTCCATTTTTCTCACACTCATCCTAAAAGCCAGCAACTGAAGCGCTATCGTTGCAGAGAATGCCGTCATTAAAGAATCTCCGGTCTTGGGCAGGATGATATATCCCCATCCGTAATAACCTTCATCATGAGGATTGACACGGGCATTTTCCAGCAGTTTATCGTTCTCTTCAGCAATGATAAAAGAATCACCACCTCTGATCTTATGGGTGTTTATCTGAGATATAGTCAAATTCACATCCTGATCATCAGGACCGGTCACGTAGATCAATGGGTAGTTACGATACATTGAAGTAAAGAAATCCTGATCACCGGCAAAATCTCTGAAGAAGTCTGAAGCTTCTTTGCTCAGATCAAAAGGAAATGCTTTTTTGAACATGAAGTTTACCAGAGAAAGGGACATTTTTCTGATCTCTTCCTGAGATATATTTCTTTTCTGAGCAGCCAGTTCCAGCTCTGTAACGATATTATTGTAATTTCTGAGCATTGTTTTCACATTTTTCAGACCAAGAACAGTATTCTTCCCAAGAATAGTATTGGGACCGTGTTTAAATTCCGAGGCTTCTCCTCCTTCTGCGTGGTTGAGTACGGTTTCCCGTATTTTTAAAGCGCCTTCTTTGGCGACACCGGTAATCTTCGTAGCCAGAATATGCATGGATGGTTCCATGTAGATCTTGCTTGCGACCTGTTCGATCTGATCGCGAGTGGTCTCGATAGTTTCTTTGATCAACTGGGGAATATCTTCGATAGATTTGAATCTTTTAAGCAAATCCTGATATTCTTTGTAGTTCGGAGAATTTTCGCCGAGATCCTGATTCGTAAAATTTCTTTGGGCAACTTTAATAGCAAGATAGTAGAAAAGAGTGATCTGATTGATAAAGCTCTTTGTTGCCGGAACGGCGATTTCAGGTCCGCAGTAGATCGGTATCGAAACGTCACTTTTTTCAAGTCCAAGAGTGGAATTCATATTATTGACCAGAACGATGGTTTTAACCTTTAGTTCTGAATTTTCTACGTAATTAAAGATATCGATCAGATCTTTAGTCTCTCCGCTTTGAGATACTCCGATGATCACATCATTATCTCGCAGGCTCTTTGAGTACTGTCCCCGGAAATTACCCGGCAAGACCGGGATCACTTCGAGATTTGCGATCTCATTAAAGAAAAGAGAAGCGATCATGGTAGCGTGATATGAAGTACCGCAGGCAATTGTATAAATATTTCTGCTGTTACGACAGGTGTTTTCGATTATTTCCAGAAAATGTTCGATGCTTGAATTAAAATCTGACACATCGTCCATTTCGGCAATTGAATCCAGAGCTTTGGAGATCAGCAGTTTCTTTTTGTTAAAATGAGAATTAAGCAATTCGATAAAAACATTTTTATTGGATGAGAAGAAGTATTTCTTCTCGAAATTCTCTTTTACCAGCTCGCGATAAATGGCTTCATAGTTTTCTTTTACTTTCTGATAGAAAGTATCAGCTTTCTGGGATTTCTCGAATTTTTCAAACAGATTGATCTGATGTTCGATATCATCTTTTTTCAGGATATTTTGACAGAGTTTTTCCATATCGGCATACATCTGTTCCCGTTGCAGCAGATCTATCATCCTTTTACCGGTATTGGAACCACCCTTGAACAATTTGATCAATTTTCTGGAAGATTCGATTTCCGCATGGATTTCCTGTTCCATGAAATATTCATGTGGCGGCAGCAGTTCGGTATCTTCAGCACGAAGTCTGGAGCGTACCGGTTCTTTCTGAATCATATCTCCTGCTTCGATGATCTGTTCAGGTTGATTGGGCTTTCTGATTTTAAGTTGTTTGAACGAATAAACCTCGTATTTCTCATCGGTGTATTGAATAAACTCACCTTCCTTAAGATTTACCAGCATTTTTGTGAACTTGAGAACGGCTGTCAGGTCAGAAGATGCCAGACCGAATTTGATACCTTCAATTTCACCGATCCCGAAATAAAGGCTGCTTCCAGCTTTGATCGCATAAGTCGTTTCGATAACGGGATCAATGATCACCGCGGCATAAGAGCCTATCATGCGGCTAGATCCCACAATTATTGCCCTGTGCATGCACTTCTTTCTGATATCAGGTTTCTGCTGCTCTTTATCGTCGAATTTTTCCAGTTCATTATCGAAATAGTGTTCTATCGTATGAACGAGCATCTCGCCATCGTTATCAGAAACAACATTATGTCCTTCGGAAAGCAGAAATTTCTTCAGTTCCCGTGTGTTTGTGATATTACCATTATGAGCGCCATAGAGATGTTTTTTACATTTAACTTCGTGAGGCTGGGCATTTTTCTGGGTAACCCTGCCGAAAGTTGCCCATCGCACTTGACCGCAAAAGAGTTTACCCGCCTGTTCTTCTATTCTCAACGTTTTAACCAGAGTGCTGGGAGCTCCGACATCTTTTAACAGAACAATATTCTTTTTGGCATCCTGAAACGCTGCCCCCGTGGAGTCATAACCTCTGTATTCAAGAGCTCGCAGGAGTACGGAAGCAAATTTACCCAGATTAACTGATACTTTTGCCAGACTTAAACCAAGAACTCCACAACCAATGCCCGGTAAAGGCAGTTTAAGGTTGAGTTTGAATGATGCAATTTTAGTAAGATTTATTTTCATTTGCTTTACCTCGATTACTTAGAATGATCTTTGCCAGTTCGAAGTCTTCAGGATCAGTTATCTTGAAGTTGTTATCGCCTGTCAACAGTGTATGTACATCATATCCGTAATGTTCCAGCATCCCGGCGTCGTCTGTAAAATATTTTTTTTCTTCCCGGGCTTGTTCATGGCATTTTCTAATCAAATCCCGGGAAAAAGCCTGGGGAGTAAGCGCGTTAAAAAGATGATCACGAGCAATAGTACTTACGATCAGCTCATTATCCACTTTTTTTAAAGTATCCTTTACCGGTGATATCGGGATTACCGCCTGATATTGCGCTGTCAGAGCAATCAGTTGTGATATCGTGCCGGTGCTGACGAACGGTCTTACGCCGTCATGAATTAGCACAATGTCTGTTTTCTCAGAACATTTCAACAGGGCATTATAAACGGAATCCTGTCGTTCTTCTCCACCGGCAACGAAGGTGAAATTGATGTCGGAAAATTCTGCGATGATCATGCTTCCGTAATGGTCTAGTTCATCTGCTGGCAGAGTTACTATGATCTGAGTTATAGAATCAAGCATGGTAAAAGGATCAATCGTCCAGAAAATCAGCGGTCTGCTCTTGATTTCCAGAAATTGCTTTTTCTGATCTGCAGGCAGTCTGGATCCCTTACCTCCAGCGGTAATTATGACAGAGGTTTTCATAAAATCAGAATCCCTCGAAATGACAGGTCAACCGAAGCTTCAGCGAAGAACGACGTGTCATCCGTAGCTTCAGCGAAGGATGAGGAGAGTAAAGTTTTAATCATGCTCCTGTATGATTTCTTTGAACATGGATGGTTCATTTTTCAGATATTTTCCTCGAAAGTGAATTTGTTATTTCTGAAGATATCCATGCAGGAATCTACCGTTTCATTATGATATAATTTTCCTCTGTTCAGTTCCAGTTCTTTCAAAGCTCTCTGCAGACCCATTCCTGGACGGTAAGGTCTGTGATTCGTTATGGCTTCTGTTACATCAGCTACACAGAGAATTTTTGCTTCCAGAAGGATTTCTTCGTCTTTCAAACCCTGTGGATAACCAGATCCGTTTATCAATTCGTGGTGCTGATACACTATATTGGCGGGCAAACAAGGAAAGTCAATAGCCTTGAGGATCTCAAAACCTGTTTGAGGATGCTGCTTCATCATCTTCAGTTCAGCATCGGTCAATTTGCCTGTTTTACAAAGGAGCAAAGACGGCAACTTCATCTTGCCGATATCATGAAGAATCCCCGCAATATAGATATTTTCTATCTGATCCTGAGCAAGATTCATTTCTGCAGCGATTTCTCTGGCAAGACGGGCAACTCTTTTCTGATGTTGTGCAGTATAAGGATCCCTTACCTCAACCATGGCAAACAGTCCATTTATTGTGCCCCAGAGAATTTCCTGAGGTTTTTCGTAGAGTTCATTTCTTTTGCTGATACTATTATATTGTGGGTTCATACACCCATCCCTGCAGAGAGCAGTTTGGATTATTAAAGGAAATTCTGATTCAGGAAATGATCTTATCATAAAACCAAATGGCTCTTTAAGGATTGTCTGGCATGAATTATCAGCTTTTCCCTGATGATTGAGTAAAACCACTGGGATCTTCATTGTTCTGGATATTTCCTTCGCAGTGTCAAGATTGCCGGTATTAACAAGAATCAGTTCCGGCTTATCCACCGCAGCACATTCCATCGCTTCCACTGATGATGAGACAATCCTGCAGGATTGGTGACCGGCTTCCAGAAGATGCAGACGAAGTTCTTTCGCACCAATCTGTTCGCCTTCTACGATCATAATATATTTATCTGAGAGCATTGGCTTACCATTTATTTAATATTTAAAAAAAATAAATACTCATGAATTCGCAATAACTGTCAAGTTCAATATTCTGCATAACTGAATTTAGCGTGTAATTTAACTGCATAAATCGCGACGATTATTTGGAATATCTTCAAATAGTCTGAATATCATTCTCATTGCTCACCGAAGCTGCCAGGGTGAAGTCGGAAACCGGGAAGGATAGCCTGCCAACAGTAGCTTTTATATTGTTTTCAAAGATATGAACAAGTTCAGGAAACCGGGTTTACTTCCCAAATCTAAACCGATTTTTAATCCAGGTCTTACTGAATATCCTATTTCCCCACAAAGGGTGATATCTTTTGCTTTTCTGGTTTTTGCTTCGCTAGATAATAATGATTCAATTCGATAATCTGCATAACCAGCGCCAACTCCTAATGATAGTCCCGTTTTATTATTGCTTAAGAAATAGGTAAGTCTTAACTCAAAAATATCAGCTTTTATATAACCGTTCAATTTTGTATATTGAACATAAATATCTTGTTTATGATCAGAATAGCCTGAATTTATCAAAAATCCATAAGTCATCAGTATATTACCACCAATCCCCAGGGTAAATGATTTACTTTTTAAAGAATCTGGTTCTGGATAAGAGAACAATTGAATAAAATAGATAAGAAAGAGTGATATTAAAAACACTTTTTTCATTTTTCCCACCTGAAGCGGATTAAATCATATGATATCGGTCACTACTGCATAAAACTGCAATATATAAAGTTGACTTCTTCATCGTACTCTTAGGGTTAACCTTCATTTTAGTTATATCAATGCCTTAATGAAGTTAATATACAATAAACTGACTTCCTTTTGAGGATTTAGATCTGAGTGTCAAGCTTATTATCTTTCTAAACTATTGGT
>JAFGMF010000064.1 GCA_016927675.1 Candidatus Cloacimonadota bacterium | reverse complement strand
TCAGCCTTGAATATACCACAGCTTGCTATTTTCGGTGCAACTCACCCTTGCCTGGGATTTTCTCCACAAAATCCTGACGCCCGGTTGTTGGTCGCAAATCTGAAATGCCAGCCATGTTCGCTTTACGGAAATTCTCAATGCCCACGTAAGCATTTCAAGTGTATGAGCTCAATAACTCCGCAGTTGCTTCTGGATAATTTTACAGATCATATTAATATCACCGTCCGCAAGACCTGATATATTTTTCTGTTCAACAAACAACAGGTCGATCAAGGGAAAAAACAAAATGTAAATCTATTTGACATAGAAAACTTAGTTGACAAGATTTAATCTGGGATTTTTTTCAGCACTCAAAGATCACGAAGGCTTGAGGTATAATGGAAAATCTGGTTGATAATATTCTATCGAAGTTTGCCACTAAAAATCATACCATAGTCAATACGATCACAGATAAATTAAAAACCGGCAGCAGTAAGATCGTAGAAGTTATTGGCGAGGCTGGATCCGGGAAATCTTACATATTTAACAAATTGAATGAGAAAATGCAGCTGGAACAGGCTGATTACCGGGTATATATTCCTTATGTTTTCAGATATAATCAACTCAGAGAGATAATCCGACTGATCTGTACGATATCTTTGGATGATTATGATAATTACATTGAAGAAGCTGCTGCCCATGGAATTGCCAACAGATTTGATTTCTTTAATTTTCTGACCCAGCATTTAAACAAACAGAACCTTTTCCGGATCAAGAATATAATTATCTACGAATCACATTATCTGGACGATTATACTCTTGATTTTCTTCGTTATCTGGTAGAATATTTCACAGACGAAAATATCAATTTCGTAATTTTTACCAGAAAAGAAACCTTTGGCATGTCTGATAAAATTTACATTAAAAAAGCCGATATTGCAGACATAAAACAAATACTCAGGGATTTTAGTCAGGACGATAAAAAAGAATTCATCATGGAAAGTGAAGTAATCAGTAAAATTTCGAAAGGGAATCTTTTTATTATCGGCTATTTACTGAACTTTTTCCTTGATAAAAACAAAGAACTTGATTTTACCTCTTATCTGGAAAAATCTCTGACGGTTAAGAAGATCTTACACGAGAAAATCACTCAACTTTCGGATGAAGAAACCAGGCTTCTGTATACCATTCTTTTACTGGATACCGAAACCCATCCCCTGGATCAGCTTATCGCAGACAATGATATCCGGCTTAGGTCTTTGCTGGATAAAAGGCTGATCTTCAAATTTGATGACCGCTACTATGTGAAAAAAGTAGTGTCACTTAAAGAACACTTTTTTGCTCTCCCCAAAGCTCAGAAGAAAAAGCTTTCAAAACCGATCATTGAGTTACACGAGCCATTACGAAATGACCTGACAATAATGCTGGATGAGGCTCAGGAAGAAATGATCCTGGCAGAACAGGTCTATTTGAGGAAGATAAATGACTTCAATGGGCTTCGGGAAATTTATCAGATTTTGCTGAGTCGAGAAAAACTACCGGAGAAAAAAGTAATATATTTAAAAGAACTCGGTTTATCAAACCGTAAACTGGGTAAACAAGACGCAGCTACCGAAACCTTTCGTCAGGCATTGAAGATATGTATGGATAATTCTCTTCCTGCGGAAGAAATCGTTTTTCACCTGGCGGATAATCTCTACTCTAAAAATTCTTCGAATTTTGCCCTGGAGATAATCAAGAAATATTCTCCCGATTCCATTGATCTGGAATGGAAGTGTAAAATTCTGATCCTGAAATCCGAAATCATGATGGATATGGAAGAATTTGATGAAGCGATGGAAGTACTTGATGAAGCATACAATCTGTCGGACGATTTGCGAGATCCTCAGGCAAGATATGGAATTAAAGCAAGAGCAAGAAAGATAAAAGGCCTGATCCATTATTATTCGAATGAATGGAAGAAAGCAGAAATCGAATTTGGGGAAGCAGAGAAATTTTATCAGAAAAAGCAGGATAAAAAAGGATTAGCAGCCATCTACAACAATCTGGGCGGTTTATCCATGCTTCAGGGAGAATGGGATAAAACCGAAAAATATTATCTTCAAAGCCTGGATCTTGAGAAAAAATTATTCAGCCTGAGCGGTATCTCCGGTTGTTACAGTAATCTGGGTTATCTTTTTGAAGATAAAAGTGACTATAAAAAATCTCTTTATTATCTTAATGAAGCTCTGAAAATTCAGAAATTACTCGACGATCGAGATGTGATAACTTCCATCTATATAAATATAGGTGTAACCTATATGGATAACGGAGAGTATAAAAAGGCCGAACAGGCTTTTAATAATCTGCTAGAAATAGCTTTGAAATACAATCTATACCGAAATGTGATCGCAGCTTTTAATAACCTTGGTGCTCTTTATTTCAAGTCTGGAGAATGGAATCGGGCTACCGATTACTATGAACGGGCAATTAAAAAATCCCAGGATCATAATTTTCTGGAAGGGATCAGCAAATCATATAATAATCTTGGCGAACT
This sequence comes from Candidatus Cloacimonadota bacterium, assembly GCA_016927675.1. Classification (GTDB taxonomy): domain Bacteria; phylum Cloacimonadota; class Cloacimonadia; order Cloacimonadales; family TCS61; genus JAFGMF01. The sequence goes on along the minus strand of JAFGMF010000064.1, from coordinate 1,299 downwards.
GTATGAAAAACGTCGAGAATACCTGCTTGCCTTTGAATGCTATACAAAATGTGAAGAACTTCTGCCCAAGATATCAGACGAATTTCTCAAAGCCGAATTGTACGGTAATCTGGGAAGTGTTCTAACTTGTTTGCACAGATTTAAAGAAGCTTACGGCTATCTGGTGGAAAGTTATGAATATTTTAAAAATCTTAACGCCCGTGATAAAATAATTGAAGGTGCTCAAAAACAGGCTTTCTATTTTATTCAGACAAGAAACTATGAAAGTGCCAATTATTACCTGGATATTGCCAATAAGATGGCTGAAGAATTACACAATGACTACCAGATCGGTAAGGTCTTTTTTCTCCGGTCAATCCTGGAAAAGAGTAAGCCTGATATCGCTATGGCATTGCTTAAGAAGGCAATCGAGAAATTTATCAAAACCAATAATAATTTTGATCTGGCCATGGCAAACTATGAATTTGCCTTACATCTTTATGATAAAGAGGAGTGGGAACAGTCGCTGGAAATCCTCAAAGACAATAAGAAACTGATCAAGACTTTCGGGGCAATAAAATTTCTGGAGAAAAACGATATTCTGATTCAGAAAATAAATCAGAAATTTTCAGTAGAAATGAAAGAATCAAGACAGCAGGAATCCCTTCTGAATAATTTCTACGAAATAACCCAGGAACTTAACACGATCAGTGATTTTGATATTCTATTGGAAACTGCTCTTGATAAACTGGTTGCCTTTTCAGATGCAGACGGCGGAATCTTCTGTCTTTACCAGAATCAGCTGGTAAAGGATTCCTGGGAATATATCATTCTCAGTAATTTAACCAATGATGCTGAAGATTTCCCCATGTTGATGAAATTAATTCAGGAGAGTTTTACCGATAATAAAAGCCTGAGCCATAAGCAACCCCATTTTGCCTCCGAATACAATCACATCATAACATATCCACTCAGTGTAAGGAATAACATTAAAGGTGTGATCTGCCTTTTCACTAAACATGGATCGCATTATTTCACCGAAAAAATGTACAACCTGATCAGTGCGCTGTCCAATCAGATCATCGTGATTGTAGAAAATATATCTTATGCCAATCTGCAGAAATCTCATGCTGTGATCAGAGAAGAGCTGGCCACTTCGGGCGGATTTTCCAACATTATCGGTAAAAGTCCCAAGATCCAGGCAATATTTTCCATTATCGATAAGATAAAAGACGCACCTACAACTGTTTTACTTCAGGGTTCCAGCGGAACAGGAAAAGAATTGATCGCCCGTGCGATCCATTTCAACAGTAACCGCCG
>JAFGMF010000063.1 GCA_016927675.1 Candidatus Cloacimonadota bacterium | reverse complement strand
TTTTTTTTTACGGAAGGATCCTGTTGATCATTCTGGGAAAAGGAATGACTTCTCTGATGTGCCGGACCCCGGTCATCCATTGGATCAATCTTTCCAGACCGATCCCGAATCCGCTGTGAGGAACAGAACCGAATTTTCTCAGATCCAGGAACCACTGATAAAACTCAAGGTCATAACCTTCGTCAATGATCCTGTTCATCAGAAGGTCATGATCATCTTCACGCTGAGAACCGCCGATGATCTCACCAAAACCTTCCGGTGCGATCAGATCTGCTCCCAAAACCAGATCGGGATTAGCCGGATCTCTCTTCATATAAAATGATTTGATCTCCTTTGGCCATTTCTCGATAAAGACAGGAACATCCGATTCGGCTGTGATCAATTCCTCTTCAGGAGCACCAAAATCATCCAGATAACCAATATCAACTCCCTTACTTCGGAGAAAATCTATTGTCTGACGATGAGTCCATCGTTGAAAAGGAGCATCGGCTTTACGCAGATCTTCCGGATTTCTCTCTAATATTATCAGTTCTTTTTCATTTCTAGAGATAACCGTGTTAATGACAAATCTGATCAACTCTTCCTGAATCCGTAAATTTTCATCATGCTCAACGAAGGCAGCTTCTGCATCCATCATCCAGAATTCGGTAAGATGTTTACGTGTTTTAGATTTCTCTGCCCGAAAAACCGGTCCGAAATCATAGACTCTTCCCAGACTCATGATCCCGGCTTCCAGGTATAATTGCCCTGATTGAGACAGGAAAGCCGAACCGAGATCAAAATAGGGTACTTCGAATAAAGTGGTTGTACCTTCGCTGGCATTGGGAGTAAGAATGGGAGAATCGAAGCGATAAAATCCGTTGGCATTAAGGTATTCACAAATGGCATAATATACTGTATGGCGAATCTTCAGGATTGCATTCTGCCGTGGAGCCCGTAACCAGAGATGACGCTGATTTAACAGGAATTCCGGGCCATGGGCTTTTTTCCCGATCGGATATTCGGGTGCAAGATTCAAGATCTCTACCTGCTGAATAACGAATTCAAATTCTCCGGGATTATTGGGATGTTCTCTGGGAATACCACAAATAGAAAGAGATGATTCTATTGTTAATGCTTTAACCTTTTCGAATTCGGATTCTTCCATATCCGGCTTGAATGCTACTGCCTGAATATCTCCGGATCCATCCCTGACAATCAGAAACCTAAGTTTACTGCTGGCTTTACGTTGATTCCTTACCCATCCCCTGATCTTAACCGTTTGCTGCAGATACTGCCCTGCATCTTTGATATCAATGATCTGCATCCTGTTCTCCTGAAAATTTTCTGTTATATTTTTCTGATCTTTTCTACAATAGCCAGAGCCACCTTGAGAGCTCTGATCCCCGCATAACCATCCACCACCGGCTTGCTATCAGTTTCAATCGATCTGATAAAAGATTCCAGTTCCAGAGTCAATGCATCTTTGGCTGATTCCGAAACATCCAGATCAAGAATATCCACTACATCTTCCTGACTGATTTCATCGTATTTTCCTTTGAGCAATTTCGGTAAAACCTTGGAAATATTCGGTGATTTTTTGATATATTTTACCCTCTTGGCCTGAAAATCCAGGGAAAAATAGGCATCCTTCTGGAAAAACCTCAGTTTGCGCGATCTTTTCTGAGAAATCCTGCTGGCAGTAACATTAGCTACTGCACCATTGCTGAATTCCAGCCGAGCATTGGCAATGTCGATACTCTTGGTCATCACTCCCGCTCCGCTTGCACGAATCTCAATCAATTCACTTTTGATAAATGCAAGGATCAGATCGATATCATGGATCATCAGCTCCAGCACAACCGGAACATCACTACCGCGAGGTGTAAAAGGTGCAATCCGGTGACATTCGACAAAGATCGGATCTTTGATCTTGTCCTCAATTTGCAGCACTACTGGATTAAACCTTTCAATATGCCCCACCTGCAATTTCAGATTGAGTTTCCCGGCAAGTTCATTCAACTCTTCCGCTTCCCAGAGCTCCGCAGTTATTGGTTTCTCTACAAAAACATGAATCCCTTTCTCCAGAGCTTTTCGAGCCAATTCATAGTGAGAAATCGTGGTCACCACTACTGCCAGAGCGTCAATCTCGTTCAACAGTGAATCAAAATCCGGATACATGTGAACCTGAAGTCGATCCGATATCTCCCGGGCTCTTTTCCTGTCCCGATCGTAAAGCCCCATGAATTGGCATTCTTTACACTCACTAAGTATCCTGGCGTGATTCTGACCAAATTGCCCGACCCCGACAATACCCATTCTGACCATCACATTCTCCTGTGAAATTATACTGTTAGCTAAATTCAAATTTTAGAAGCTGATGTCAAGCAAAGAAATCACCGACACTTTTCTTTACTTGACACTTGATCTTGGTTCAACATATTTAACGATAAAAATTTTATCTGGAGGGATTTTGCAGGAAAAAGTCTTATTGCTTATTCTGGATGGTTTTGGAATTAACAGATCAGATACAGGAAATGCCATTGCAGCTGCCCGTATGCCTGCATATAAGAAATTCCTACAGACTGCCCTGCAGGGAGAATTGAAAACCTGCGGCAAAGATGTTGGTTTACCCGCTGACACCATGGGAAATTCCGAAGTCGGTCATCTGAATATCGGAGCAGGAAGAATAGTATACCAACTGAACACGATGATAGACAGTAAAATTGAAACTGGAGATTTTTTTTCAAATCCTGCTCTGTTGAAAGCAATCATCCACTGTCAGAAATACAACAGTAACCTTCATCTATGTGGCCTGTTATCAGATGGCAATGTTCACAGTTTTAACCAGCACTTGTATGCACTTCTGGACTTCTGTGATCGCAACTCGATGAAACGTGTCTATCTGCACGCTTTTATGGATGGAAGGGATACTCCGCCGGATTCAGGTTTAGATTTTATCAAAGAATACGAAGAAAAAGCCGTTCAACTTGGGATCGGGAAAATCGTTTCAGTCAGCGGTAGATATTATGCCATGGATAGAGATAAACGCTGGGACAGGGTTGAACTAGCATATCAGGCAATGGTTTACGGAAAAGGTGAACGTTTCCCGCAAGCCGATCTGGCAGTTTCTTCCAGCTATCAA
>JAFGMF010000280.1 GCA_016927675.1 Candidatus Cloacimonadota bacterium | reverse complement strand
GTGCCTGAGAGTAATTTCGGAGTGCAAAGCTCCCGGGAAAGCGATTACTGTCGAGGTTTGATCGTAAGATCGAACCGAATCTGCCAACAGTAAGGTGGACAGTAACAAGGTTTATCTGCCTATGGCATGGCTGGAGTAATATGGTTAAAATATGTGAAGGAGATAAACATCGTTATGTTTGAACAGCCTAAACTGCTGAAAGGCTGGATCCGGCAGCTGCCGGAAAAAGACTTCTATAAGGTCTCTCTTTACGAGAAACCATAAGGAAGCTTTGTAAACTGGAAGCATTAAAAAAAAAGCTTGCATTTATCTGCAAATGTGGTCTGGTTTATTCTTAAAGATGGCAAAATAAGTTAAAATAGGTGAATGTTCTTTGGCGAGGAAGAAGTCGTGAAGCTTCTTTCTTATGCGATAACTAAATTGGAGTTATATATGAAATTAGATAAAAAAGTAGTAACGATATTTAGTATTTTAATAACTGTTGTAATCTGTTTGGCTCAGTCAAATTTGAAAAGAGATCTTGAATATTCAATAGAAGCGTTAAAAGAAGATTTTAACCAAATGAAACAGATTCTTGAAGAGAATCACGCAAATCTGTACGAATTTACAGATAAAGTAACATTCGATAAACTTTTTGAACAACAATTGATGTTAATAGATCATTCAATGGAATTGAACGAATTCTTTAAGATACTCACTCCAATAACTGCTCGCGTTGGTTGTGGTCATACAAATGTGTGGATGCCAGGCGAATATTGGAATTCTGAACCGGATAACCTTTTTCCATTGATGATAAAATTGATTGGAGAAAGTGTTGTAGTATTTGGTAATTATAACAATGACTTCTCGATTCCGAAAGGAAGTATCTTATTGAAGATCAATGATGTTTCGATCGAAGATATTTATCAAGAGATGAAGGAAAATTATTCAGCCGATGCTTTTAATGAGCAATTCATTCTTTCCCAAATTGAAAGACGTTTTTCTCTGATCTATGCACGTCGATTTGGTTTCTTCGAGAAATATTCTGTCACTTATTCTCTTCCAGAAAGAAAAACAATAGAAACTAAAGATATAGAGCCTGCCAATATTCAAGATGTCAGAACTGTTGTATTCGAGAATTTTAATCATCCTGAACTTGAGTTTGAAATTATTGAAGAAAACAAGATTGCATTAATGACCATTAAAACATTTATTTATTATGATCAAATTCAATTTTTTAAAAAGTTTTTAAAGGACAGTTTCGAAGAAATAAATGAGAAGAACATATCAAGTTTAATATTAGATATTCGCGGAAATGATGGAGGTGATCCTTTTTGTGCTGCCGCTTTACTATCATATTTAATATCAGATCCGGTTCCATATTATGCTGAATCCTACGTAAAATATTCTGCACTTGCTGAACCCATTCCATTAGCAGAGAATAGATTTACCGGAGATTTATTCATTCTTATAGATGGTCGTTGTTTTTCCACAAACGGACATTTTTGTTCTCTTCTTAAGTATCACAAAATCGGTGAGTTTGTAGGAAGCGAAGGAGGATCTTCTTACAAATGTAATGCAGGAAAGAACACACAATTTAACCTTAAGAACACCAAGATAATGCTTTATATTGGAAGAAGCACCTATGTAGCTGCTGTTAAGAATATGGATAAAACACAAGGGATATTACCTGATCACTATGTAGAACAGACTTATAACGATTTTCTTAATGATAGGGATTCAATTTTAGAATTTACATTGGAATTAATTGAAAAAAGGGGAAATAAAAAAAAATAAATTGTAATATCATATCGGAGTAATTAAATAATAAAAAATAACATATAATGAGTCTTTGGACATCATCATCTCGGGAAAATCTGTTGAACAAGCTCGGTATGGATCTGTGTTATATGAGGATTGCTTTGGACGTAGAGTTTATCAAGCTAACATTGGTTAAAATCTGCAGGAAATAAATGTCCTGAATTCGTTATTATCTGCTGATACATCGGGATAATCTGAATACAAGCCATCTCTGTGATAGTAGAGATATTCAACGCCCAACTTCAGATTTCGATAGATGGGAATCATCACTTTTCCGTTTGTGATGGTGATGCTTTCCTGGCCACTGGCACCACTGATGGTATATAGCCAGTATCGAAGGTAACTCATGTAGATTTCACCGTATTTATTGTTGATCAGCCAGCCTTCGAATTTTGTACTGAAACCCGATCCCAGGTTATAATCTCTGCCTGCCTGGCTGGCATAAGCAGAATTACTGCCGCCCATTACAATTGCGGAAAGATGGCAGGAAGTAAAAAGGTTCATTCCTTCAAGTGCTTCGAACCTGGAAATGACTCCCGCTCCCACCCCACTTGCAGCGATCATGTAAACGTCATTTGCCAGATAATCCAGATGTTGAAAAGCCCCGATCAGATTATCCTGTTCAAGATCTGAATCATTCCCCTGAAAGTTTAGATTCTTACCCCAGATCAGAGCTTCACCGTAAAAATTAGTGATTGTTTCATTACCTTTAAGGTTTAATCCGAGATGCAGATTAAAATAGTCGAATGGTCTTCGTTTGTCTTTCAGAAAAGGAGAACCATAAACCAGCTGTATTTTCAAGAGAGGTGATCGCTTACCGTTGATCAGATCAAGTCCATCACCAACTGTATTACCGCCCAGTGATACTTCCGTAATTAACGGCTGTTTTTCATAGTTGATGCAACGGTTGAGCCTTTTCGTC
>JAFGMF010000279.1 GCA_016927675.1 Candidatus Cloacimonadota bacterium | reverse complement strand
GTAATCAGATCGTTATTCTTATTAATTAAAAGATTTTGAGTTCTAGTTTTTACTCCCACTCAATCGTGCCGGGAGGCTTCGTTGTAACATCGTACAGAAGATTACCAACTCCATCGATTTTTTGAACAAGTTTGGAAAGCCGTTCAAATTCAGCAAAATCCATTTCATATACGCTGGCGGTCATAGCATCGGATGAACAGACCGGACGCATCACGAAGGCTTGTCTTCCATTTTGGAAAAGCGGCAGCGCTACTACCGGCATCTGCCATATCTCCGCAATTTGATCTGTTTCCCGGCGCAGAATTGCGTCAACTTCCCGCAGTCTGTCCAGCACCGGCTTTTCCAGGAAAAGTTTCTGCAGCTGCAAATCTACCGACTGCCAGCTGAACACGATCCTGTTTACAGATGCAAGTTTATTGATCGCCCGGGAAGCAGCAATCTTAAGGTCATGCCAGTTCGGCTTCCTGCCTGCTTTAAACCAGATCACAGCCGGATGATGATAGGTGCGGAAATCACCCTGCACACCAACGCTCTTGATCGGCAGGATTTTTCCAATCAAACCGAAATCAGCTAGAATCTCGTTCAATTCAGCTTCTTCCTTATTCATCACACTGCCTGCCTTGCCGAAGTTGTACGAAGGCTGGTCAAGTGGGATCGAGGGAGTTGAAGTATCCGAGCAGATCACCCGGATTGCCAGACCGGGCCCGGGGAAAGGATGGCGATGAACCAGTTTATGCGGCAATCCCAATTCTTCACCAAGCAAGCGCACTTCATCTTTATAAAGCTCTTTGATCGGCTCTATCACTCGTCCTGCTTCGATCAGTTTGGTGATCTCATCCACGCGGTTGTGATGCGTTTTGATCTTGGCAGCTTTATCGGTGGACCCGCTTTCGATCGTGTCGGGATAGATAGTACCCTGCACCAGCATCAGTTCTGCTTCTTTTTCCAGAGTCAGCAGCTCCTGATTGGCGATATCCACGAATAATTTCCCAATGATCAGGCGTTTGGCTTCCGGCTCGACAACGCATTTAAGTTCTTTCAGATAAAGTTCTTCCGCAGCGATGATCTTGATATTTTCGAAGCCCAGTTCGGCAAAATATTCCATGATCTCCTGAGATTCATTTTTACGCATGAAGCCGGTATCTACGTGAATTGAGAAAACGTTTTCTTTTCCAACCGCTTGAATGCATAATTCCATAGCCACCAGCGAATCCACCCCGCCGGAAAGCAGCAGCACCAGTTTCCTGCATTTTGCTTCATCTTTAATTTGTTGAATCAAAGAATCCTTGAAATTCTCGGCTTTCCAATCACGTTTATCGGTGCAAACGGAAATGAACTTATCCAGCATAATTAAGCCATTTTCTGTGTGTGTAACTTCCGGATGGAATTGAACTCCGAAAAATCTGTTATCATTTGATTCATAAGAAGCCACATTAATGGAATCCGAATAAGCTGTAATCCGACAGGAATCGGGTAGAACAGCAACATGGTCTCCATGACTCATCCAGACGGTCTGCTGCTGTTCCAGACCTGAAAATAGAATCGAATCACTTTCACATGATATATTCGTTAATCCATATTCTTTGCTTTCACCGCTTTCGATCACACCACCCAGCATCGACGCCAGAATTTGATGTCCGTAACAGATTCCCAGAATCGGGGTCCGGATATTTGCAACGTCAATATCAATTCGAAAAGCATCTTCGGCATTCACGGATTGTGGTCCTCCGGAAAAGATGATGCCGATGATTTCCTTTGTAACCACAAATTCTTCAGGGTGATAGATCTCACTGTAAACACCCAGATTGCGGATGCGACGGGCGATGAGATGGGTGTATTGCCCGCCGAAATCGATTATTGCGATTTTATTCATCAATCCTCATTTTTTTTGCAGCGAACAAAACAAACAAAACTAACTATAGAAGGCAAATTTTCTTGTTTCATATGATTAAAACCCCTCTCGGCTAAAGTTTACCGTTCCGCCAGAGGCGGATAAACCTTTGGATAGCCGTATCTCCCCTTGTCAGGGGAGAATTTCTTCGATTTATAACTATTACAAGACTATTCTTTTCTTTCATTTTTCTTTCATTTTTCTTTCATATTCTCTTACACTTCCCCCTGCCTGCCAACCGTAGTTTCAACGAAGCATGAACAAGGGGGATCGAGGGGATTGATTCAAATTTAATCATCCGCTTGTGTGTTTGTCTCAAGCATGGAGGTTTCATTTTCCTGAAAATAGTTCTTAGTACGCAGCACTTCATTTTTTATCTTAATCAAATCATCTATTGAATTAAATTGGGTACACGTTCAATATCAAAACCTTTCCGTGTATTAGGGAAGTTAATCAATATACCCAATTTATATCCAGTGGCTTTCAAATAATTAAGTAATTGTGCTTTATGCATTGCATTTATGCGATCGGCACATTTTAATTCGATTATAATTTTTTCATTTACAACTACATCTGCTTTATATTCACTTATAATTTCATTTCTATAACAAATTTGAATAAATTTTTGAGTTTCTACATAAAAACCTGATAACTGCAACTCAATGACTATTGCTTTTTCATATACTTTTTCCAGAAATCCATTTCCTAATCTTTTTCGAACTTCGATACAAGCTTGTTTTATTTTGTAGAATTCATCCATATAAATCAAATCATTCATTATTCAATCCAAAAGTTCGTTTTGTCAGTTTTGTTCGCTGCTCAATATTCTTCTCAAACATTCGCTATAAAATTCATGTTCCACTTTCAAGCCGCGTTTTTCTAAATCTTCCAGAGAATTACAACCTTTCAAATCCACCATTTTCTGCTCGATGATCTTACCTGTATCCAAGCCATCATCAACGAAATGCACTGTGATTTTTGTTTCCGGTAATTTCTTTTCCCAGGCCCATTCATAGCCGTGCAAACCTTGATGCTGACAGGTATCAGCAGGATGAATATTTATTATCCTGCATGGGAATTCTTGAATTACCTCTGAAGGTAAAACTTTCATATAACCTGCTAATACAATGAAATCTGGATTCTCTGATTTCAGCCAATTCAGTAAAAGAGAATCATATGTTTTTTTCTTTTTCCCTCTTGATGGAATGCAATGAGTATTGATGCCCATTTCAGCAGCTTTTGTCAATCCAGCTGCATCTGCTTTGTTAGAAAAAACTGACTGGATCTGACATACATTTTTCAGATTGCCATTCTTTACATTCCTGGCAATCGCCAGCATGTTACTGCCACGACCACTGATCATGATAATGATTTTTTTCATTCAACCTCATAAAAAATTATACTAAAAGGGTTTTGTGTGAAAAATGTATAATTTCTCATTAGAATCAACCCCCTTTTAATCCCCCTTAAAAAGGGGGACTGTAACAACATTTGTGAAATTAACTCTCACTTTGCGCCTTTGAGTCCTTTGCGGTTAATTATTCCACTTCCTTTTACCGATATCTTTCCGATAGAACATCTCTTCAAAATAAAATTCTTCAACGCGTTTATACGCATTTTCGATTGCTTTGTTCAAAGTCTTCCCATGGGCAATAATATTCAATACGCGTCCGCCATTTGTCACTATCCGGAAATTATCTTTTCTGGTTCCTGCATGGAAAATCAGCTCCTGTTCATCTTCGACTCCGCAGATGTGAAATCCCTTCTGATAACTGCCGGGATAACCGCCCGAAACCAGCACCACATCCACGAAAAAACCCGGATTGAATTCCATTTTAATATCTTTCAATGTTCCGTCAAAGCAGGAAAGAACAAGTTCCAACAGATCATTTTTCAGGGCAGGCAGCACAACTTCTGTTTCGGGATCACCGAGACGCACATTGTATTCAAGAAGTTCAGGTCCTTCGGTTGTGATCATCAGCCCGAAATAAACAACGCCTCTGTAATTGAATCCTTCTGCTCTGATGCCATTCATGGTTGGTTCGATCACGTATTTTTCGATCTGTTTTTTCAATTCATCACTGTAAAATGGAACCGGGCAGAACGCTCCCAT